>JANXWM010000406.1 GCA_025351145.1 Chitinophagaceae bacterium | reverse complement strand
CCGTTTAATAATACCTGCTGAGGTTGCAGAAATGGAGATTTAGTTTTCTTTTTATAAGCCATAAAAAATAATCTTTAAATGTATTGATGAGCCCGGCAATAGATTTTTATGGCATCGCCGGTTGCGTCGCACTCTTGTACATTTTGAACATGTATGATCTTTTACTGCGGTATTAATTAAATTAAAGGTCATGGTATTTAAATTGGCTTAATAATCCGTGATCTTTTGATAGAATGAACATTAAACCTATTTGCGGCTTGCCATTTGTTGATGCCTTGCCCAATAAAGTTAAGAACGCACAAGAGTGCGTCCCGATGAAACATACGGGATTAAAAACGCAACGGCTGTTGATTTGATGATATGATGATGGGTTAATTTGATAATGTATTACATAAGTACATCACCAAATTGTCAAATCATCAAATTCTTCTGCCCGGCCCCTAATGATTAAGATAACCTGAAATTGAAATAAGCCGGCGCTATTAAACGTTTTGCCAATGCTATATTATTTTAAGATTATCTAACTATAGATTTTGTGCGTGTATTTTATTTAAACTGAATGAAACCACTTTTACCGGTATCGCATATTAAAGGCCGCAGCAGTATATTGTTGCTCTTTTTTGTGTTGCTGCATACAATGCTTTTCGCACAGCTTAAAGCAGACTTTAGTGCATCTGCTACCTCTGGCTGTACACCGCTGGTAGTGCAGTTTACAGACAAATCTACCGGTGGCCCTACAGACTGGACATGGGACCTTGGTACCTCCACATCAGTAAAGCAAAACCCAAGCGCTATTTTTATAAACCCCGGAACTTATAACATAAAACTCAAGATTAAGAACGCAAACGGGGAAGATTCAATTACAAAGACCGATTACATTACTGTACATGCAAAACCTGTTGTTGATTTTAGTGCAAGCCCTTCTGCAGGCTGTATCCCTTTACCAGTAAACTTTACAGACCTCAGCACAACCAACAGTGGTACCATTACAAGCCGTGTATGGGATTTTGGCGACGGAACATCGTCGCCCGATCAAAATCCAACCCATACTTATACTTTAACTGATACATTTAATATAACCCTTATTGTTACCAATAGTTTTGGCTGTACACAATCACTTTTAAAGACTTCTTATATAGCCGTTGCAGATACTGTAAGGGCAGATTTTTCATATACCTATACCAATATCTGCAACCCCCCGGCAATGTTCACTTTTTCAAATCTCTCAAAGAGTTCAAGCAGCCTTAGTTATCAATGGTTTTTTGGGGATGGGGGTCAGTCTGCATCTGTAAATCCTTCGCATGAATATATACTCCCCGGCGACTACGAAATTAAACTGGCAGCATTTAATGATGCCGGATGCGCAGACACAATTGTAAAAAGCATACATATTGGAACGCAGGCAGCCAACTTTACACTCCCATCTGTGGGCTGTGTAAATGAACCCATAGTTATGCAGGATTCATCATTAACACAAGCCCTTTCAGGAAGCTGGGATTTTGGTGACGGGGCAACTGCAACAGGCCTCGTTGTTAGCCATATTTATAAAACCCCCGGCACCTACACTGTTAACTACAGCACAGATTTTGGAGGTTGTAAAAGCAGTATTAAAAAAACAATTGTGATTGCTTCAAGACCAATAGCTTCATTCAATTCACCATCGGTGGTTGCCGCCTGCTCCGCACCATTAACCGTAAGTTTTGTAAACACGTCAACCGGGGCCGTTTCTTATATATGGGAGTTTGGTGATGGCGCTGTTTCTACTGATATTAGTCCGGTTCATCAATACACCACTCAGGGAAATTTTACGGTAACACTTATTGCAGTTAACAGTGCAGGTGGCTGCAACGATACAATTAGCAAAGCTGCTTTTGTAAAGATCAACTTTCCTGTTATTACCGGGTTTCAGGGTTTGCCTTATGCAGGTTGCGCACCTCAAACAATTTTTTTTAGCCCGCAAATTTCTGTTTCAGACCAGGTGGCCACTTATAAATGGTTCTTTGGCGATGGGGATAGTTCGGAACTATCCACACCATCGCATTTATATACTGCTGCCGGAGAATATCCGGTTAAGCTGATCATTACTACAAGTAGTGGTTGTACTGATACTTTTGAACTTGCACCTGCTGTAGCATTGAGCAACAGGCCTGTTCCAAAGTTTTCTGCAACGCCGCAATACGG
>JANXWM010000390.1 GCA_025351145.1 Chitinophagaceae bacterium | reverse complement strand
CTGCCGCTGCTTAGAGTTGTATAGAAGCGTATATTGTGGTTTAGTAAATGCAATTTTATATGGTATATTTGAGTGCTATTTTTTAACTTTCTTAGATCAATTGAATTAGCAGAAAGCTAAACAACAAATTTTAAATGATACCTAAACATGGCAATAAATACCGTAAGGAATTTTTACTGAAAGAAACTGACAAGACTAAATTGACCTGGCAATTCATTTTGGTTTTTATATCATTTAGTCTCTACCTCCTTTTTTCATTAATAGCACCAATTCTTCCATCAAAATACAATAATCATTTTCCAGTATCAATGCAAGATTACTGGAGACAAGTTAAAGCAGGCGCAATAGGTATTAGCTTTCTTTTCTTAGGGGTAATACTTTGCGTATTCATATCAGAAATCAGGAGACGAATTGACATATTCTTTGGCTTCAAAAGAATAGGGATTTTTTACGTGATAAGAATTTACAACTTGGGTACATTTAAAATTATAAGATTTAATAATGGTCATTTCCTTTCTATGAAACAGGCGAATGAAAATTTTTATACCATTCAAATAGGAAATATTTTCGAAATAGAAAGGACGGCAACTTATAAACTTACAACTTACAAAATATTGGAAAGTGAAAGCCTATAACTAATATAAATAAATGAACTGAAAAGTCTCCTGACTTTTTAGTGTTATGCATTTAAGTCTCAGACTTATTTTCTTCGCTTCGGTAAAGCTCAATTATATTCTAACTGTACAAGAGTGCGACGCAAGAAAAGCTTCATAGCATTCCTTCTGCCGGGTACATAAAAACGCTTGCTTTACCAACTTTTCGAAATAAAAAAAGCTTTCCAACCGGAAAGCTTTTTTGTGATTATTTGCTGTAATCTTTATGGGAAGATTCCGAGTTCTGAATAAGCTGTGCCCACTTTATCTATAGCTACCACATAAGCCGCAGTCCGCATATCGGGTATGGCCGGGTTTGCTTTCCAGCAGTTCATAATTTCGTGCGTTGCTTCTATCATGGTTTCTTCAAGGCCACTGTGTACAAGGTCAATTTCGCTTGGGCCATGTTCAATATATTTTCTGTCGGCATCGGTAATTGTTTTGCCGGTTAATTCTTCAATGGTGCCAACGATCTGTTTGTTCATGTTTTCGGTAAAACGTTTTTCCATTCTTCCATAACGCACGTGGCTAAGGTTCTTAAGCCATTCGAAATAAGAAACCGTAACACCGCCTGCATTCAAATACATATCCGGTATAACCAGTATGCCATTTTTATTAACGATTTCATCTGCCTCTGGTGTTAATGGCCCGTTGGCCGCTTCACCAATAATTTTTGCTTTAACCCTCTCAGCATTTTCTGCATTAATTACATTTTCCAGTGCCGCCGGAATTAATATATCGCATTCCAATTCCAGTGCATCTGTGCTTACTTTAATATCGGTTGCGCCAGGGAAATTAAATATGGAACCAGTCTTTTTCCTGTGCTGAAAAACATCTTCTTCGTTTAAACCATCCTCACAAAAAATAGCACCTTCCCATTCTGCAATGGCAATAACTTTTGAACCATTTTCCCTAAAGTATTTGGCAGTATGATAACCCACATTTCCCAGTCCCTGCACTACCACGCGTTTACCTTCCACACCAACCGTAAGACCAAGTTTGGCCATTACATCGGGCATGTTGCAAACTTCACGCACACCAAAGAAAACACCCATGCCGGTTGCTTCTTTACGGCCACGCACACCACCCTGCGTAATGGGTTTTCCCGTAACGCAGGCAAGGCCATCAATTTCGCCGGGCTTCATGCTTTCGTAGGTGTCAACGATCCATGCCATTTCGCGTTCGCCGGTTCCATAATCTGGTGCCGGTACATCGGTGCCCGGACCTATAAAATTTTTCCTGATCAATTCTGCAGTGTAGCGGCGGGTAATTTTTTGCAACTCGAATTCACTGTAATTGCGGGGGCTAATTTTAATGCCGCCTTTTGCGCCGCCAAAAGGAACGTTTACAATTGCACACTTGTACGTCATTAGCGATGCAAGTGCCATCACCTCATCCTGGTTAACATGCTGGCTAAAGCGGATACCGCCTTTGCACGGTGTTTTGTGCTGGCTGTGCTGCACACGGTATGCTTCAATAACTTCTATCGACCCATCGTCTCTTTTAATAGGGAAACGCATCTGGTAAACTGCGTTACATGCTTTAATCTGTTCCAGCAGGCCGTTTTCCCACTTCGTGAATTTTGCAGCTTTATCAAAACTTTTTACAACGTTTTCAAAAAAGCTATACTGTTGTTCTGACATTTGATATGTGTTTTAAATTTATAATTCCTATTCAAGTTACTAATTAACATTCGTTTTTAAAAAAGGTAATTTTTTTTAGCCAAGCTTTTGTTCCCTGATTAAGCTGCTGTTGCGTCGCACTCTTATGCGTTCGGAACAACAGGCAGCACTCCTGAAACGTAATCGTAAATTATTTTTGCTTCTTTTTCTTGTTGCTTTATATTCTGCAGTACAAGTGTGCGACGCAAGTAAAGATCAATCGTTATTCATTTGCCGGGTTAATAAAAGTCCTTCTTTGTTTAAGAATAATTTGCAGGATAATGACTTTTATTAATGTGCTTAATTCTTTTTTTCGAGCTTCTTTATTTTCCTGTCGAGGTTTATAAGATAAATAAACAAACCCAGTAAAATGGTAACAACAACAGCCATTACCACATAAAGTTTTCCTTCGCTCCGCATAAAGTCTGTAGCGTCTTCTGTTTTTGTATTCATGTTTTGTGCAAATACAAAAACATTCATTATACAAAGAGCAATAAGCAATGCCACTCTTTTTAATTTATTATTCATGTGCCAATATCTTTTCGGTTATTATTCTAAGCCTTGTACGCAGCGTGGTGATCCATACACCAAGTAAAATCCAGCCAATAATAGCAGGGAGAAATACCATTTCCATGGCAGATGTTGTATCGTTGGGATTTAAACCGGGATTGCCTTCGCTGCCCTGCCCGCCGGGATGCAATGATTCTGTAAGTCTTGGTAAAATCCAGATGGTAGGGAAGAGCATGGCGTAAGAAAATATATTGTAAACTGCGCCAATTCTTGAACGTTTATCTATATCGGTTAATGAACCACGCAATACAAAATATGCCAGGTAAATAAGTATGGCAATGGCTGCCCCGTTTTGTTTTGGATCGCCACTCCAGGGAGAACCCCACTGATAGTTTGCCCAAATAGCGCCGGTGATAAGGCCAAGTACACCAAATACAACGCCAGACCTTGCAAATTCAAGGGAGTAATAATCGTATCGGGGGTTTGGGTTCCTTAAATAACGGATGGCATAAATAACTGATACAGTAAATAAGGTTTGCATGCAAAACCACATAGGCACATGAAAAAATAAATTACGTACTGATTGCTGCATCCTGCCATCGAGTGAGGGTATTTCTACAAGAAACCCCCAGGTACAAGTATATAAAAGTAAAA
>JANXWM010000362.1 GCA_025351145.1 Chitinophagaceae bacterium | reverse complement strand
TCCTCAACACTGTTCGGTTCAAAGTCCCGCAGGTATTCTTCTGGTATTAATATCTTTAATACCTCTTCATTAAATGATAATTGTTTCTTGTTCGGCATTACGCTAAGTTACTCTTAGCACCTCAAAGTATTAATTAGCCGTGGTTTGAGAAATGATGGGCCGGGCTTTCGGAACATGAATGAAGCTTTAGTTGCGTCGCACTCTTGTACATTTGGATACTTTATTGAGCTTTTATTGAAGCGAGGAGCGAAGCGAAGTAAAGTTGAAAGACGACAAACATTTATAGCTCATTGCTTCACAGTTTAGCCCTACTTGTAACAGTCTTTTGTTATCTGCTATTTTAGTCCCACCAATATTTATAATGCCAATAGCTAACACCATCATGATGTGAACATGCTCCTTGTCCTGTTGCAGAACTTTCTGTTCCGTCTCTGCAATTGCATCCAGTTCTTTGTCGTGTTCCATATGTCACACAACCACCAAACACTATAATAACAAAAATTATAACTTGTATATACTGTCCAAATAATGAATTTCGGTATCTGTTATCTAAAGCGATTTTTCGTTCTACTATTTCTTTTTGTACATTGGTTATAGTTGGTCTTGTAAATTCTTGTGTTATGATTTTCTTCCGTTCATAATCATCAAGCACAGGTGCTAATATTGATGCCTTAAATGCATCAATAAATTTTCCATCATGATACCTTTCAAAAATGACAACATCACTATCGGCACCAATGTTGTTGTTAGTTAAAAACTTTTTTTTGCTCCCAAACGCAATCATTTGTGCCTCGATAAAATATTCTTCAAGGTTTATTTTTAAATTTTCACTTAGTTGCTTTATGGTTGTTGGATGAAGATGAGAATGATTGTCAAATATTGGTTGCTGCAATTCAAAAACAAGAACATCTTCATTTTTAAATTTTGCAGGGTAAGCACATATAGATTTATCAAATAGAAATTTTAATTTTTTATTTAATGGAAGAGAAGATGCTTTAATATCCACCCTATCATCAACTCTCCAATAAATAAGTTCAAATTCTATTTTTTCAAGTTCGGGATGCCTAAAATAAACTTTTTGAATTTTACAGTCGCTGATTAAATCATCGTCTCTTTGAAGATGGTTTAACCATCTTCCTCTCCCAAGATAGTAATATGTTAATTTATAAGGTGACAAGAAAAATAGTAGCTGACGATTTATTTACGAAAGTATACAAAAAAAATTCGTATTCACATAGCAGAAAAGCAATTAGACAACAGTTTACCTCGGACTCGGGCATATTCAACAATATAGGAATGCACCGCCGTAATCTTATACCCTCGGTGAATCAGCCTCTCGTAGTGAAACAAATAATCCTGAATCAATTTAAGGATAGGATTGCGGCATATAGATTCGCTTCTTCTACGCTTCAGTAAAAGCTCAATAAAGTTCCTTAAGTACAAGAGTGCGACGCAAGGAACGATGCGTAAAGAATAAATGTTTGGTACATAAAATTGTTCGCTGCCGCAAGCCTAATAAAGATATTCTGTTTTGTAAGGATAGCGTATCCTGTACAATTCCCGCACTTTTGCAAGTATAGAATTGCGGAGCTGGTCTACATTCATGCGTTCTGTGGCTGATATAAAAATGCAGTTGCCGGTGGTGGTATGTTCCCAGTTTTCGCGCAATTCACGCAGCACATCTTCTTTTACATTTTCCTCTAACCATGCATCAATATTCTTTTCTTCATAGAGGTCCATTTTATTGAAAATTGTAAGCACTGGTTTATCGAATGCATTGAGTTCCTGCAGGGTTTTGTTTACTACGCCAATCTGCTCCTCGTACTGCGGATGAGAGATATCTACCACATGCAGCAGCAGGTCCGATTCACGTACTTCATCCAACGTGCTTTTAAAACTTTCTACCAGGTGATGCGGAAGTTTGCGGATGAAGCCAACCGTATCGCTGAGCAGGAAAGGCGTATTTTCAAAAACCACTTTACGGGTAGTTGTATCAAGCGTGGCAAACAGTTTATTTTCAGAAAAAACATCGCTCTTGCTCAGCATATTCATGATGGTGCTCTTGCCCACATTGGTGTAACCCACAAGGGCAACCCTTATCAGTTCTCCGCGGTCTTTGCGCTGGGTAAAAGCCTGGCGGTCAATTTCGCTCAAACGCTTGCGCAGCAACGATATTTTATCTTTTACTATCCGGCGGTCAGTTTCAATTTCTGTTTCACCGGGGCCACGTGTACCCACGCCGCCGCCCTGCCTTTCAAGATGGCTCCACATGCCTTTTAAGCGCGGCAATAAATATTGGTATTGCGCAAGTTCTACCTGTACTTTTGCTTGTGCTGTTCTTGCACGGCTGGCAAAAATATCGAGGATTAAATCGCTGCGGTCGATGGTTTTTTTGCCCAGTTCTTTTTCAATATTGGCAATCTGCGACCCTGTTAATTCATCATCAAAAATTACCAGGTCAACAGGCTTCGACTGTATATAATTTTTAATTTCTTCAAGCTTTCCCTTACCTACAAAAGTGCGGCTATCCGGGTGTTTTAATTTTTGGGTAAACCTTTTGCCTGCAACGGCGCCTGCGGTTTCGGCAAGAAAGGCAAGTTCGTCGAGGTATTCCTGAACCTGTTCATGGGTTTGTTCACCCTGCACAAGGCCAATCAATATTGCACGTTCTTCTGTTTTAATTTTCTGTTTTTTATCTATCAAGTACTTACAGTTTTTTGTAAAGTTAATATCCATAAAAGAAAAGGCCTTCGAAATAACGAAGACCTTTATAAAGTAATCAGAAAATTTTTTAGCCAGGCATTAAAAGATTCTTCACCGTTCCTTGCGTCGCACACTTCAACTGCATCAATTTTAATGGGCTTTCAACAGCCCTTCCAATTTATAATCCACTTAGTGTTAAACCAACAGAGTAAGGATTAAACTTGCCGCCAGCGGGTGTTTTAAGAAACGGCGTTAGCTGGTAAGAGCCATCCAGTGAAATATTGCCATATCCAATTCTGCCTGTAACGGCAATATGGGTTGTATTAATAAATCTTTTATCAGCTTCTTTTGCGATGTAATTTTTGTCGTAAATGCTCTGGCTAGTAGCAGTTACCAGGTTTTTGCCTTTTGTATAAGATTTTAAAAGCGTACCAAATTTAAAACCAAATGCGCCTTTAAATCCTTTGTCAGGCGTAACCGGGTTTTGTGCGTAACGCAGTTCCAGCGGCACTTCCAGGAAAAGGGTGCTGAGTTTGAATTTACTAAAATGGTCAGTGGCACTTACATTGGTAAAAGGGAGCTTCGTGGTATTCGATTTTAGGTTAACGTAGGTATTCTTAAAAAACATGTTGCTGCTGCCAAGCCCTAAACCAATTCCTGCGCTGTAGTGTGGATTAGCTTTAAAAGGTTTATCAAACATGATGTAAAAATTAAAATGCCTTGAAAAACCCGATGGTTTTGCACTGTCTGGTTCATTCAGCCAGCCATCCATACCATATTGAATCATAAAATGATCATTGGCCCTGTTACTAAGATCAATTTTGCTATAATCAGTCTTCTTTTTTACATCTGTATTTTGAGCAGTCGCCATTAAAACACCTGAAACACAAAGCAATGCCAGCAATATTTTCTTCATCCTGAAGCTTTTGGTAATTAAATTTTTACTATTTTCAAACATTAGCAACAAAAATAGTAGAATTGAAATCATATAACGGGTTAAAAATAAGTCAAAACGTTAAAGTAATGTTTCAAACATAACAACAATAGATTTTAGAAACAATCCGTTAGTGTAAATAACAAAAATCAAATTGCCAATACCCATGAAAATTTTAGTAGCTGAAGACGATCCCCTGATGCTTGCGCTTATTAAGCATCGCCTTACTTTAGATAATTATACTATTAGTGCCCATTTAGACCCACGCGAAGCTTTACAGGCAGTAGAAACTTTTAAACCTGATCTTATAATTACTGATATAGTAATGCCCTTTACTTCGGGTCTTGAGTTAATAAGTATTGTAAGATCTTCTGGTGTAAAAGTGCCTATTTTGGTATTGTCTGCCATGGACCAGGAAGCAACGGTATTTGAATCATTGTCACTTGGTGCCAATGATTTCATTACAAAACCATTTAATGATACCGAGCTTTCTATGCGGGTGAAAAGGTTGCTTGCAGTAAAAAAGAAAAAATAATTATCCAGCTTGGTTTTTATATCAGTAATAAATTAAGTACGCGCTTCAGGGAGCTCAATAAAATTCATACTGTACAAGAGTGCGACGCAACGGAAGTTTCATAGTGTTCCCATTGCCCGGTACATAAAAGCTTGCAAAAAAAATTTAATAAAAAAGCCGCTTTTGTAATAAGGCGGCTTTTTTATTTTATTGAACAAAGTAAGTTACTGCCCCTGTGCCAGGCTGTAAGCTTTTTTATCACCCCACATATTCAGCAGTTCGCTGGAGCAAATTTTAAAATTTCCGCTCATGCTTACATACAGGCCAAGTACATCCTGCTGAAACAGCGGAAAATCATCAATGCTCTCAAAACGCACATTGTACTGGTTTACAAGATTGGTGTAAACAGAACCTGTTGGCCAAACCTGCGTGCCGCGGTTGCTGATGTTTACCAGTTTAAATTTTACCCCTGCATGGCGCATACATTTATTGGCAATGGCAATTGGTTGTTCATTACTTTCAATAAAGAAATCTACGCCAACAATCTTTTCTGCACCTTGATCTGAAGATTCCATCATCACATTTTTTCCCAGCTTGAATATGGTTTGTGTGGCAGGCATATCGGGTAATACAGGTTTTGCGCCATGTTCTGGCTGTTTGCCGAAATTTTCGATGATTGCATTTGCATACTCTGTAGTGTTTAACGATGGAATGGATTTATCTCCAAAATCGCCGGTATGCTTTCCCTGTTCCAAAGTATAGAGCAACGCATTTTCTATTACCGCCGCTCTTTCCATTAAACCCAAATGACGAAGCATAGCAATACCGCTTAATAACAATGCTGTTGGGTTGGCAATATTTTTACCCGCAATATCTGGTGCCGTACCATGCACGGCTTCAAATATGCAGATATGGTCGCCAATGTTTGCACTCGGCGCAAAGCCAAGCCCACCAACCAATCCGGCGCAAAGGTCGCTTACAATATCGCCCTGCAGATTGGTTAAAACCACCACGTCAAAAAGATCAGGGCGGGTTACTAATTTCATACACAGGTCATCTACAATTACATCGTCTGATTTTAATTCGGGATATTCTTTAGCTACTTCGTAAAATACTTCCAGAAAAAGGCCATCCGTAATTTTCATAATGTTGGCCTTGTGCCCGCAGGTAATGCGCTTGGTGCCCTTTTTCTTAGCCATTTCAAAGGCATACCTTATCACCTGCTCACTTCCCGGGCGGGTAATAAACCTGCGGCTGAGCGCCACATCGTGGGTAAGCATATGTTCAACACCGCCATAAGTATCTTCAATATTTTCACGCACAATGGTAATGTCTATAAGAATGCCCGCATTACTAAACACAGTGTTTACCCCGTGCAGCGTTTGAAACACCCTTTTATTCGCATAAGTATTCCAGGTTTTACGGGCTGTTACATTTACACTTTTTACACCTTTACCCTTGGGTGTTTCCATGGGGCCTTTAAAAAGAATGCCAAGCGATTCAATGGTTTGCTGGGCAGCAGGTGTCATCCCATTGTTGTAGCCTTTGTCAAAAACCCATTTACCCATATCCACATATTCATAATCAAGCGGCACATTGGCCGTCTTGAAAATTTCCAACACAGCATCCATAATTTCCGGGCCAATACCATCACCCTGGGCTACAGCTATTTTTCTCATAAATAAAATTTTATTAAATGTACGAAGTGTAACAAAATTAAGGGCTACCGCTTAAGTTCACGATTAAATAAGAGAAGTATTTTTTGTGACCGGCTTTTGGAATTAACATCCCCGTCCCTTGTGTCACTCACTTGTACGTCCGGAAATTCTATGGAGCTTTTACCGAAGCGAACGGGGGCTGCATAAAAAATGTTCAAGGAGTAACTACGATTTTTAAAGGCGGAATTTATTTCCACATACCTCCTCAACTTTTTAACCTCTCAGCCAATCAACTTAACTTGCGCCCATGCAGGATTATTTAAAGGGATTGAACGAGCCGCAACTCGAAGCGGTTACACATATTAACGGGCCATTGATGATTGTAGCAGGGGCAGGCAGCGGCAAAACCAAAGTGCTCACTACACGCATTGCACACCTGATGGCAAAAGGTGTAGATGCGTTTAATATACTGGCGCTCACGTTTACAAACAAAGCCGCCGCCGAAATGAAGCAACGTATTGAAAAAATTCTTGGTAACAGTGAGGCACGCAATTTATACATCGGCACATTTCACAGTGTGTTTGCAAGAATATTAAGGGCCGAAGCACACCGGCTTGGCTATCCCAACAACTTTACTATTTATGATACAGATGACAGCCGCTCTGTTTTAAAAACAGTAATCAATGAGTTAAACCTCGATGATAAACATTACAAACCAAGCGTTGTACATAACAGGATTTCTTCCGCAAAAAATGCATTGGTAAGTCCGGCAGAATATGCTACCGATTATTATATTCAGCAGGAAGATACGCGCAGCAACCGCCCCGCTATAGCACAGGTCTATGCCGCTTATGCAGCACGTTGTTTTAAAAACGGCGCCATGGATTTTGATGACCTGCTTTTTAAAATGTATGAACTGCTGCATCATTTTCCGGAAGCATTACACAAGTACCAGTACAAGTTCAAATATATTTTAATTGACGAGTACCAGGATACCAACGCGGTGCAGTACCAGATTACCAAACTGCTTGCTGCCGTGCATGAAAATATTTGCGTTGTAGGCGATGATGCACAGAGCATCTACAGTTTCCGCGGTGCAACCATTGAAAATATTCTTCAGTTTCAAAAAGATTATGACGATGTAAAAGTGGTAAAGCTGGAACAGAATTATCGCAGCAGTAAAAGCATTTTAAATGTTGCCAACGAAGTAATCAGTAACAACAAAGGCCAGATACCAAAAAACCTGTGGACAGAAAATGCAGAGGGCGAAAAGATAAAATTAGTCCGCACCATAACGGATAATGAAGAGGGCAAGTTTGTTGCCGATACCATACAGGAACAAAAACTTCGCAATCATTATTACAACAGAGATTTTGCCATTCTTTACCGAACCAATGCACAAAGCCGTGCCTTCGAAGAAAGCCTCCGCCGCATGGGCATTGCTTACCGCATTTATGGTGGTGTAAGTTTTTACCAGCGCAAAGAAATAAAAGATGTGCTAGCTTACCTGCGGGTAATTGTAAATCAAAAAGATGAAGAAGCATTAAAGCGCATTATCAATTATCCTGTGCGGGGCATAGGCAAAACAACCATTGAGAAGTGTGTAATATTTGCCAATGAACAAAATATCAGCATGTACGAAGTGCTTACCCGTGCAGCTCAATTTGGTTTTAAAGCCGGCACGCTGGAAGCACTGGAAAATTTTGTAACTATGATCCGTTATTTTCAGAGCATGCTAACGGATAAGAACGCATATGATGTAGCTGTTCAGGTAGGCAAACATACCAACCTTGTAAAAGAACTCTTCAACGATAAAACTACCGAAGGCCTTGCCCGTTACGAGAACATCCAGGAGTTACTAAACTCCATAAAAGAATGGACAGAAAGCCCCAGTAATGATGATGGTGAATTAGGCGATAAAACCCTCGGCAGTTACCTGCAGCAAATCACTTTACTTACAGATGCTGACGATGATAAAGGCGAAAGCGATTCAGTAAAAATGATGACCATACATGCTGCAAAAGGACTTGAGTTTAGCTGTGTTTTTGTAGGTGGAATTGAAGAAACTTTATTCCCCAATGCCATGAGCATTAACACACGTGAAGAACTTGAAGAAGAACGCCGTTTATTTTATGTTGCGGTAACAAGGGCAAAGCAGCGTTTGTGGTTAACGTATGCCAATTCGCGTTACCGTTTTGGGCAGTTGGTACAGAACGAACCAAGCCGTTTTTTAGAAGAAATGCCCGAACAGTTTATTGATAAAAGTTATGCCGGTGGT
>JANXWM010000322.1 GCA_025351145.1 Chitinophagaceae bacterium | reverse complement strand
CACAAAACTAAAGTCTGCAACAGAAGCCGTTCCCGTTAATGCCGGGTCTGTTTTTGTGCAACTGTTATTAACCAAGCCAACTATTGATAACATCAACCCAGTGAATAAATATTTATTTTTCATACAACCAACTTTTAAAATTTTTATTAATCAGCACTTACGTACAGGCATATTTCTTTTTTTTAACCAGTCTTCCTTACTACTATTAAACCCATTTGCGTCGCACTCTTCAGCGTTCTTATCTTTATTGGGCAACGTGCAAAAAACTTAATTATCTGCGGCCATTATCAATACCCATCATTTTGCGTAAGGTTTGAATCTTTATCCCTTTCAGTTTGCGGTATCGGCAGGTAGCGGTGCTTAGCTGAAATATTTGTTTTACCACTAGCCTTCATCACGTTTACAAAATAATTTGTATCAGGATACCTTAGTAAATCATACCACCTGTGCATCTCAAATGCAAACTCATGTCTGCGTTCGTTGAATACTGCATCAAGGTATTGCTGGTCTGATAATGCATCGGGCAAGGGTGCCAAACCTGCTCTTGCCCTTACCTGGTCAATGTATGGTTTACCTAAACTTTTGCCTGCAGCTTCGGCATAGATCAACAGTATCTCGGAGTAGCGCATATAAGGCACATTCAATGCACAACTCCAGCCGCCCACATCGCCTGCGGTATTATAAACAGGAACAAAATATTTACGGATGTTAAAACCATTGGGTGAACCCACCAATGATGCCGGTTGCGTATATTTTAAGGAGTCTTCTTTATCGCCGGGCATCCACATTGAAGAAGGTCTGCGCTTGTCAATAATTGTGTTAAGGTCGGCAGGGTTGGTGCGTTCATAAGACTGAACAAAATTCAAAGTAGGTACATTCCATCCATAACCGCCAGATGCAACAATATACTGGAAACGCGGACCAAAAAAGGTATTCAATTTTTGTCCTTGTCCGTAATCGCTAAACGTTTGGTTACCGTTACGGTATTGTATTTCAATCAGGGATTCTTTGCCGTTTTCATTTTCGAGTTTAAAATTATCGCCATAGTTTTCCCACAAACTGTACTGGTTACTTGTAATTACTTCCATTGCTTTGGCAGCAGCATTTGTATTATCGCCCATCCACAAGTACACACTGGCCATTAAGCCTTTTGCCGCGCCACTGGTTGCCCTTCCTTTTTCATCGGCCTGGTAAGACAGCGGTAATACAGTTTCGGCATCTTTAAGATCGGCAATGATCTGTGCATACACATCTGCTTTAGGACTTCTTGCTATTGCAGAAGCATCGGGTAACGAAATAACATTCGTGTATAAAGGCACATCACCAAACAATCTTACAAGATGGAAATAATACAATGCACGTAAAAATTTCGCTTCTGCTAAACTGCGTTTGCGGATGTCTTCATTCATTACCGGTACCAATGGAATTTTCTCCAGTACAAGGTTAGCCCTGTAAATACCGAAGTAACATTGAGACCACATTAATGAACTGATAGGATTAAATGCATCTACGGTAAAATTATCTAAGGCTGCTGTTTCTAAACCGTCGCCGCCACCCCCGCCGCCGAGGTCGCAGTCATCGCTCATGATGTCACCGATATGCCATGCAGCGCCGTTGTACATTGCCTGCAGTGGCGTGTATGTTGCAATAACGGCGGTTAGCGCTTCCGCTTCTGTAGAATAATAATTTTCTACGGTTTTGTTTGGAATTGTTGGATCGATCTGAAGCAGGCTTTTTTTGCACTGTACAGAAGTAAGCGCAATCATTAGAAGAAAGGCGCTTGCTTTAAAATATTTTGTACGCATAAGTTTTAAATTTTACTGGAACTATGGCTAAGAAACTGTTTGAATATTTTGAGGCTGATTGAATGTGATGCTGGTGATGACCATTGATTTGCAGATAAAGTGATTGCGACGCAACGAAGATGCCATGTAAACTGACGCTGGTATTTTAGCGCTTCGTTTTAAACATTTATAAAAATCAAAAGTCAACTGTTACGCCACCAAGAAACGTTCTGGCTTGCGGATAAAAGCCATAGTCAACACCACCACCTACTTCAGGATCAAGACCTGTATAATTGGTAACCGTTAAAAGGTTTTGCACACTTCCATAGAATTGCACTTTACCAAACCCGGCGAACTTTGACCATTTCTCCGGCAGTGTGTAAGCCAACCGCACATTCTTAATGCGGATGTAAGAAGCATCTTCTACAAAGCGGTCTGACACACGGTTGTTGCCGTTGGGATCGTTCAAAATAAGGCGTGGCATACTGTTGCTGGTGTTGGGGCCGGTCCAGCGGTTGATGACATCTTTTGAATAGTTTCCATTGCTTACGCCGCCTTCGGTGTACCAGCGGGTGAAGTTGAGCACCTTATTACCCTGTGAACCTTGTATAAATATTCTCAGTTCAAGACCTTTGTAAGAAATTGTGTTATTAAGACCATAACTAAACTGAGGAAAAGAATTGCCGAGGTTGGTACGGTCTTTATCGTTGATGATACCATCGCCATTGATATCAACAAATTTAATATCGCCGGGGGCTGTGCTGGTGGAAGGATCGGTGCCTGCGGTTTGCACAGGGCTCTTGGCAATCTCTTCGTACGACTGGAAAATGCCATCGGTTTTAAAGCCATAAAAAAAGTTTGCAGGTAAGCCAATATCTGTTCTTAAACTACCACCTGATATGCGTGCAAAACCTTTGTCAAAAGCAGAGCCAAGGCCAAATGTGATGACTTTATTGGTAAAGGTTCCCATTACCAAACTTGCATTCCAGTTGAGTTTTTTGGAAGAAATAATGGTGCCGGATATGGTAAGATCAACGCCGCGGTTTTGCAGAGTTCCTGTGTTGTAAGGAACAGAAACATAGTTGCCCGATACATTGATGGGGACTACATAAAGAATAAGATCTTTGGAACGTTTTTGATAATAATCAATTGCAACGGTGATTTTACTTTTGAACAGAGATGCATCAACACCAATATCAAGCTGTTCGTTTTTCTCCCACTTAATGTCAGGGTTAGAAGGAGCTGTTGGAGCAGCGCCCTGGTTAGCACCTTCGGTACCTGAACTGTTACCCAAAGGATATTGAAAACCTTGGTCAATTCTTGTAAGATAGCTGTATGGGTTAACGTTTGGGTTACCGGTATATCCGAAGCTGCTTCTTAATTTTAGATCGCTTATCCAATCTATTTTTTTAATGAAGCCTTCTTCTGAAAGCCGCCATGCTGCTGAGAAAGAAGGAAAAATAGCAAACTTATTTTTAGGTGCAAAATTGGAACTTCCATCTTTCCTGATTGAACCTGTAAAATAAACTTTGTTATCGAATGTGTAATTCAACCGGCCTATGTAAGAGATAAAACGTGAGGTAACATCGTCCTGGCTGTAGTTATTTGTTTCGCTGGTATTCTGTGGTAAAAAAACTGAGTTATTAAGTACGGGAATAAGATAATTAAAAGTACCACTGCGTGATCCTGATATGATAGAGTATTGTGTTTCCTGGTAAGTATAACCAAGCAGTGCATTGAACTTGTGTTTTTGTTTGATGGTTTTATCGTAGCTTAAAGTGTACTCAGCAAGATAATCTGGTATTACAACTTTGGTGGCACTGTAACCGGTAGTGGTAATTGGCTGGCCACCTGAAGAAGGTGTTGATGGTGAAAAAGATTTTATATCATTATATGCGTAATCGGCGCCGAAGGTTGTTTTAAATTTCAAAGCTTTAATAATTTCCCATTCGGCAAATACATTACCTGTAACCCTGTACTTGGTATTGCTTGATTGAGGAACTTCAAGATTGTAAATGGGATTAGGTTCACTGAAGCCATCAATGTTACCGTTGCCCCCTGCATAAGTACCATCGGCATTTCTTGGAGATACAGTAGGTGGTGAGGTAAGTGCCAGTATAATAACACTGTTAAATGCTGAATATGTATCAGCCCCATGCTCAATATATTTACTTAATGAGAGTGTGTTGCCCAGCTTTAATTTATTATTTACTTTAATGTCGCCATTGAATCTCAAATTGAACCTTTCAAAATCAGTTTTATAAACGATACCATCCTGTTTAAGATAACCTGCTGAAAGCATGTAGGTCGCTTTATCAGAACCGCCAGAAGCATTCATGCTTACACTTTGTATAGCAGCTCTTCTAAAGATTTCATCAAGCCAGTTTGTTCCCTTTCCATATTGCTGCTCAATGGCATCGGCATTGGCAAGTTTAGGCAGTACATCTAAACCACTTGCTATTCTGGCTTCACTGTTTAAAATGGAGTATTCCCTTGCATTGAGCATGTTTGGTAATTGCCATGCCTGCTGCAGACCACGGTAAACATCCACATTCATTTTGCTTTGGCCTGCTTTGCCTCTTTTGGTAGTAATCATGATCACTCCATTTGATGCCCGTACCCCGTAAATAGATGCTGCGGCAGCATCTTTCAAAACATCAATAGATTCAATATCATTTGTGCCAAAGGAGTTTAATATATTATCTGCGCCCTGATCTGGTAATGGATATCCGTCTACCACAATCAAAGGATTATTGGTTCCCGTTAAAGAGGTAATACCCCTTATCCTTATTTGTGTACCACCTGTGCCACCGGGTGCGCCACTGCCCTGTACAATTGAAACACCAGCTACTTTCCCCTGTAGTGCCTGGGCCGCATCTGCTACCGGGGTTACTGCAATTTCTTTAGCGCCGAGAGAAGATATTGCTGTAGTTAATTCCTTTCTTTTTCTTGTACCATAGCCTACCACTACCACATCATTCAGGGTTCCGGCGGTACTTACCATGCTTACCTCTAAACTGGTATTTGTTCCAACCGGTACTTCCTGAGCTGCATACCCTATTATTGAAAATACAAGCACTGCATTTTCGTTGTCCACATTTATTTTAAAACTGCCGTTTTTGTCGCTTGTTGTACCCTGCTTTGTGCCCTTTAAAGCAATGCTTACGCCCTCTACCGGTAAACTTGTTTTTTGGTCTATAATGGTGCCCTGCACTATTCTTACGGGTGCAGTTGCGGCTGTTTCCGGTTCCAAAATATCCGTGGGTATATCCCCGAAATTTTGAAGGCTCATTACAGAAATTAATTTTTTCAGGTCTTCATTATTTTTATAAATAACGAATGTGCGGGTTAGTACTTTCTTATACTTTAACCCGGAAGGTTTTAGCAGGTTATCTAAAAAGTCTTCCACAGTTTTGTATTTTGTTACATCAAAAATCAGCTTGATATCAGGTATAATATTAGATTCATACACGAAATCCACATCAAATGATTTGTGTGCATCAGAAAGGATTTTCGGAATAGAAACAGCTTCCTTTTTTTGAACGTCATCTTTGCCCCTTGCTTCAATCGGGGTATCCAAAACTCCTTTTTGATTTTGTGCAAAGGAAATGGCAGAATGTGTTATTCCCATAAAAAGGAATACAGTAAGGAATAATCTTCCTGTAGATGTTGTTTTTATCATAATGCAGTTTTAATAGTAACCGTTAGAAAAACAATTATGGCTGACTTACGGTAATTGTTTTGTTTTCAATATTCATTTTAAGGTTTAGCGTAGCCTGTAATACCTTTACAAACTCATCAATATTTGCAGCTCTTAAGTCTCCTGATATTGCTCTGCCCTGCAAAGAAGAATC
>JANXWM010000320.1 GCA_025351145.1 Chitinophagaceae bacterium | reverse complement strand
AATATTTATGCGGTAAGCAAAATCCTGCAGCCATGAATGCATGAACCACCATGCAACCGGAAACGCAATGATGGCGGCTATTATAACGAGTTTTAAAAAATCTTTCGAGAGCAGTGTTACTACATTAGCAACCGATGCCCCCAATACTTTTCTTACGCCAATTTCTTTTGTGCGCTGCTCGCTCATGTAAGTGATGAGGCCGAATAATCCGAGACAGGCAATTAAAATAGCAAGCACTGAAAATGTGATGGCAACTTTTCCTACACGCTGTTCTGCGCGGTACATATTATCGAATGCTTCATCCATGAAACGGTAACTAAAAGGCATGCCTGGCGCCATGGTTTTCCATTTGCTTTCTATTTGTTTTACCAGCGGCTGTACATTGGTAGTATTTACTTTAAATGAAATAAGATTGTTGCTGTGCCCAAGCCTTAAGCCCAGCGGGAAAATATTTTGCTTCAACGATTCAAAATGAAAATCTCTTACTACACCTATAATGGTATATGATTTTACTGTAGGTTGATCTGAAGGGCCATCCTGGTAATTAGTGTAAATTTTTTTGCCAATGGGATCATCGTATCCCAGCACTTTTGCTGCTGTTTCATTGATGATGAATGCTGATGAATCGGAACCAAATTCTTTTGAAAAATTTCTCCCCTTGATGATTTGCATTCCAAGTGTTTTTACATAATCATAATCCACATTCCATGATTGCATGCTGAGGGCATTTTTAGAATCCATTACAGCATCTTTTGAATAACTGTTATCGCTTCGTGAAGAAGAAACGGGAAGATAACCACTGATGGTGGCGCTGCTTACACCGGGGAAATTAAGCACATCATTTTTAAATGCTGCGTCATTGCTGCCGAGTGCACCTGTGCCGTTAATGATAAGCACATGGTCTTTATTAAAACCAAGATTGGTAGTTTGAATAAAGTTGAGTTGTTTATAAATTACAACCGTACCGATGATTAAAAAAATAGAGAAAAAGAATTGAACCACTACAAGGCTGCTGCGCAGATTACTTTTTTTAAAACCTGCATTTATCTTCCCCTTCAGCACACTCACGGGTTTAAAATTTGACAAGAAGAAAGCAGGATAACAGCCCGCAAGAATGCCAACAATAAAAGGCAACGCAATTAAAAACGGCAATATCTGCGGGCTGAAAATGCTGCTAATGGTAAGCGTTTTTACGGCAACATCATTAAATAACGGTAAAATAAAACATGCAATAGCAATAGCAATGATCAATGATATAACTGCCATAAGTGTTGACTCGGCGAGAAACTGCGTGATTAAATTTTTCCGCTCTGTACCCAATACTTTTCTTATACCTACTTCCTTTGCACGGTTAGCGCTGCGTGCAGTGGAGAGATTGATAAAATTGATACAGGCTATAATTAATATAAACAATGCAATGGCACCAAAAATATAAACAGTCTGTATGTTTCCATTCGCCTCAAGTTCCGGAAAGCGGTTACTCTTTAAATGAATATCTGTAAGCGGCATCAGATAAAATGATAACCTATTGCCTGCTTTATAAAAATCATCCATGCTTTTTATGTTCATGAACTGCTGTGCCTGAGGAAAAATATATTTATCGGTTACCTGCGCAAAATTCTTTTCGAAAACATGATAGTCTGTTCCCTTCTGCAGTAAAATATACGTTTGAAAATTCATGCTCAGGAAATTGCCAAAACCATAATCCACATTTTTCATGCTCATCAAAAAATCAAAATGAAAATGGGCGTTATGTGGAATGTCTTTTATAACGGCAGTTACCTTAAATGGATTTTTATCTATCTCAATTGTTTTGCCCAGGGCATCACCATTTGCAAAATATTTTTTTGCAGCAGTTTCAGAAAGTACCACTGTGTTGGGTTCATTTAAAGCCGTCTTTGTATCACCTGCAATAGCAGGTAGTGTAAACACATTGAAGAAAGTGGAATCCACATACACAATTTTATCTTCATCAATATATTCGTTTCCTTTCTTCACTAATTTGTCGCCTTCACTTGTATAAATGCGTGTATATTCAAGCACCTGCGGATAATCTTTTTTAAGCGCCGCTCCCATGGGGTCGCTGCTTACGCAAAGTTTTAGTTCGTTGCCGCCAAATTTCACATCGGCATCCACACGATAAATGTCATTTGCATTTACATAAAACTTGTCGTAGCTAAGTTCATCCGCCACATACAATGCGATTAAAATAAAACACGCAAGACCTATGGCAAGCCCTGCAATATTGATGAATGTAAAACCTTTGTTTTTCCAAAGGTTGCGGAATGCGATTTTGAAATAATTGGTAAACATGAAAGAAGTTTTAAGTTATGAGTAATATGTTATAAGTTTTTACGTACTTAGCTTTTTGTTCTTCACTCATCGCCTGTTGTGTCACTCACTTGTACGTTCAGATCAATATTGAACAAAGCGTACAAGTGAGTGACACAACAAAAGCTAAATTCATATTCTATTGTTTGGTTCATAAAATTTTTTCTTCTTTCATTTGCACATTCCCACATCTTCACATTTGCACATTGTCTTCATTCCGTTCTTAAACTCTTTACCGGGTTTGCTGATGCTGCTTTAATTGCCTGGTAGCTTATTGTAAGCAATGAAATTAAAACAGCTATTATACCTGCATCCACAAACACCCACCATTCTATGCTTACACGGTATGTATAACCTAACAGCCATTGATTCATGGCATACCACGCGATGGGCGATGCAATTACAAATGATATGATTACGAGCTTTAAAAAATCTTTTGACAAGAGTGTTGTTATGCTCATTACACCTGCGCCGAGTACTTTGCGTACACCAATTTCTTTTATGCGATTCTCAGCCATGAATGTTGCGAGCCCAAACAAGCCAAGACACGAAATAATTATAGTTAATCCTGCAAATAATGCTGCAAGTGTTGCAGTGCGTTGTGTGTCTTCAAATTTTGCTGCGTATTCTTCATCAACAAACCTGTAGTTGAAAGGATATTGTGGATTGAATTGTTTAAACACCTGCTCTGCGAGTTTCAAATCTTCTGAAACGGGCTTTGAAGGATTTAGTTTTACATGAATAACATTAAACCATCCTGTACCCGGGCCATTGATCATTAATGGAGAAACAGGTTCATAAGGTGAGCCTAAAATAAAATCTTTTACTACACCAACTATCTGCATTTTTGTATCACCGTTACCATTTATAATAAACTGCCCTATCGCCGGTTCTTTAAGGCGCATTTTTTTTACAGCAGTTTCATTCACCATAATTGAGGTAGAATCGCCGGGGTAATTTTTCAGATCTACATCTCTTCCTTCAACAAGCGTTGCACCCATTACTTTCATAAAATCACCGTCTGTACTGAATCTTGTAAAATCAAGTTTCTTATCATCTTCAGTACTGCCTTCCCAGGAAAAACCCCAGCTATCACTCCATGTTTGTGTAACAGGGCTCATAGATTTTGTAACACCAGCAGCAGCG
>JANXWM010000308.1 GCA_025351145.1 Chitinophagaceae bacterium | reverse complement strand
TAACCGGTGCACCGGTATATTCATTAATGAACTCAATATATGTTGACATATCTGCGGGCAATAATGCTGCATCCCTAATTACAGAACTATCAGTATTCCATCCTTTAAATGATTTATATACCGGGTCAATGGCTACTCTTGTCATTTGAAAAGGTACTTCTTCTTTTTCTTCGCCATTAATGTTGTAAGCAGTACAAATTTTCAATTCTTCAAATGAATCAAGTACATCAGCTTTGGTCATTACCAATTGTGTTACACCATTGATCATACAGGCGAATTTAAGCGCTACAAGGTCAATCCAGCCGCAACGCCGTGGCCTTCCGGTTGTTGCACCAAACTCGCTGCCAATCTTTCTCAGTTCTTCGCCTGTAGCATCTTCCAGCTCTGTAGGGAAAGGGCCGCCGCCAACACGAGTGCAATAAGCTTTTGTTACGCCCAGTATTTCTTTAATCTTTTGAGGGGCTATTCCTAAACCATTACATACGCCTGCAGAAATAGTGCTGCTCGAAGTAACGAAAGGAACGGTTCCAAAATCAATATCCAGCATACTGCCCTGCGCCCCTTCAGCTAACACTTTTTTGCCTTCACTTATTTTGTTGTTGATGAAGTATTCGCCATTAACAATATTCAATGTGCGCAAAAATTCAAGTGCTTCAAAAAATTCTTCTTCCCATGCCGTAATATCTTCTATAAAATTAAAATTGTCTAATAATTTTTGGTGTTTCAGGCGCAGTTTAATGTAGTTCGTAATAAAACTTTTATCCATTAAATCGCCCACCCGCAGTGCATTTCGGCCTGTTTTATCCATATAGGCCGGGCCAATACCTTTTAATGTAGAGCCTATCTTGCTGTCGCCTTTCTGCAGTTCAGATGCTTTGTCTAAAGCCCGGTGCGTAGGCACAATAAGGTTGGTACGCTGCGATATAAAAAGATTTTTCCTCACATCAATACCGTAAGCGGCAACTGCATCACATTCCCTTTTAAGCGTTACCGGATCAAGCACTACACCATTGCCGATAATATTAATTTTATCCTGGTGAAAAATACCTGAAGGTATCTGGTGCAAAACAATTTTTTTACCTTCAACGTACAATGTATGGCCCGCATTTGGGCCGCCCTGAAAACGGGCAACTATATCATATTGCGGCGCAAAGTAGTCAACTATTTTTCCTTTGCCTTCATCGCCCCACTGCAAGCCGAGAATAACATCAACCATTAGAAGTATTTATTGTTGAAGCGCAAAAATAACCAGTGCTGCGGTTTTACAAGCATTGTTTTTAAATAATGCAAAGAATATTTATGAACCGGGCTTTGGGAATACTGCTGATCGCCTCTTGCGTCGCACTCTTGTACGTTCTGAATTCTATTCAGCCACAGGCTCATAACTACCGGCAGTTAGCAAAGATGCAAAGTGATTGAACAGGCAGCCTGCAGTTGAGAAATTTGTTGCAGTACAAGTGTGCGACGCAAGGAACGATAACATGAAATACAAATGCCTGGTTCAATAAAATTATTCCTTTCCCTGCACTACCATTACGATTTCGCCTTTAATGGATTTTGAAGAGAAGTGATCGTGTACCTGCTGCAGCGTACCGCGGAAATTTTCTTCAAACATTTTTGTTAGCTCCCGGCTGATACTGCATTGGCGGTCTGCGCCAAAATATTCGATGAAGTCTTTAAGTGTTTTTAAGAGGCGCACAGGGCTTTCGTAAAATACCATGGTACGCTCTTCAGCGGCGAGTTGTTTTAATAAAGTTTGCCTGCCTTTTTTGAGTGGCAAAAACCCTTCGAAGAGAAAACGGTTTATGGGTAAGCCGCTGTTTACAAGCGCCGGTACAAATGCCGTGGCACCGGGCAAACATTCTACTTTAATATTATTTTTTACGCACTCACGAACGAGTAAAAATGCAGGGTCGCTGATGCCGGGCGTACCGGCATCTGTAATAAGCGCCATGGTTTTACCTGCCATTAACTGATCGGCAATATGCTGCACAATTTTATGTTCGTTGTGCTGGTGATACGGTGAAAGTGGTTTGTGTATATTGTAATGCTGCAGCAGCTTTGAAGAAGTGCGGGTATCCTCGCAAAGAATTACATCAGCCTGATGTAACACTTCCAGGGCACGGAGCGTAATATCTTTTAGATTGCCTAAAGGTGTGGGAACGAGGTAGAGCATTTGATTTGATGATGTGATGATGTGATAATTTGGTGATGATTGCAGACAGTATCATTATCAAATCATCAAATTGCCAAATCACCAAATTAATTGATCATTTCAATTTCGTAAAATTCCATAACCGGGTTGGCGAGTAATTTTTTACTGGCTTCATCGGCGATGGCTTTTGCTTCATCTTCTGTTACGGCTTCTATCTGTAAAGTAATATGCTTGCCAATGCGTACATCTTCTATGGAAGTGATACCAAGATTTTTTAAACTGCCCACTACAGCTTTTCCCTGCGGGTCTAATAAATCTTTTAAAGGCATTACTTTGATCTGAACATTATAGGTCATGATTGTTTCTGTTTATTGAACAAAGATAAAATTACGTAAGCGATAAATGTGATGGGCACAGCTATCCATTGAAAAATAAATGCAGATACTATTGCAATTGCCGCGATAATAATAAACGGCATCAGTTTTTTTATGGTTGGTGCTTTGAACTTTAATGCCATCATGGGCAGGGTGGAAACCATGAGATAACTCACCACAAATATTACTGCATACCAGAACCAGTAATTGTGCAATAATTGTATGATCCATGCTTCATTTGTAAACCAATAAATAAGCGGGAAGGCGGCAATTAATAATCCTGCTGCGGGAATAGGAACACCTTTAAAACCATAACTCTGTTCGGTATCTATATTGAACCTTGCCAGCCGGTAGGCACCTGCACATGGAATAATAAATGCAGGAAGCAGCCAGATAATACTTGTATCTAAACCATCATCCTGTTGTGCAAAGCAAAGGCGGAGGAACTGATAAACAATAAGTCCCGGAGCTACGCCAAAGCTTACCACATCTGCAAGAGAATCTAACTGCTTGCCCATTTCGGAAGATGCTTTTAAAAGCCTTGCCACAAAGCCATCTAAGAAATCAATAACTGCTGCACAGGCAATAAATACCGAAGCCATGTAAATTTTTTCGGGAAGGATGATGAGTGAATCACCATTGTCATTGCTTGTCAGCGTTAAACCTGTTTGTAATATGGATACAATAGCAAGACAGCCGAATACAAGATTAAGTAAGGTAAAAATATTGGGAATTTGTTTCATTCAATTTGGTGATTTGGTGATTTGATAATTAGGTGATTTCTTTTTTCTAAATCATCAAATCACCAAATGGGCACATTATCAAATTATTTCTTCATCAGCTTCTCAATCTCCTCCACAGTAATCGGAATATTCTTCATTAAATCAATATTGCCATTCCTTGTTATCCAGAAATTGTTTTCGATACGTATACCCATTTTTTCTTCTTCTATATAAATACCAGGCTCCACGGTGAAAACCATACCTGCTTTTACGGGTTCAACCTTTGTTCCAAGGTCGTGCACATCTATACCCAGATGATGCGAAATACCATGATACAAATACTTCCTGTAAGCACGGTTTTCTTTATCCTCGTTCTTTACGTCTTCTTTTTTTATCAGGCCTATTTTTAAAAAAACTTTGGTGGCTTCGTCACCTACTTTTTCGTGGTAGTTAATAATCGTGATTCCCGGCTTTAAAATACTCTTTGCATAATTATGCAGTTGCAAACAACCATTATAAACTTCTGCCTGGCGTTTGCTGAACTTGCCGTTTACCGGAACTGTTCTTGTTAAGTCGGCAGCATAACCGCCGTAGTTAGCGCCAAAATCCATCAGTATCAGTTCGCCATCTTTGCACTCATTGTTGTTGGAAACATAGTGCAATGTTCTTGCATTATCGCCGCTGGCGAGGATACTTCCATAAGCCTCACCTCTTGCGCGGTTACGCAAAAATTCATGCACCAATTCTGCTTCAATTTCATATTCCATTACGCCTGGTTTTATGAACTGTAATAAACGGCGGAATGCTTTCTCAGTTATATCTATAGCTGTTTGCTGAACTTCAATTTCGTATTTAGATTTTATGGCACGCAGGCTGCGCATGATCTTGGCCGAACGTTCATAATGGTGCGCCGGGTAACGCTGCATTATATCTTTTGCAAAGCGGTAATCACGGGTTTCTAAATTGGTTCCTTTGCGGTCGTTCTCGTTTGTGTTAAGGTAGATCGTATCTGCAATATGTATCAAGGGTTGCAGTAATGCATCAAGGCTGTCGAGCCACACTATTGTTTGTATGCCGGTTAATTTCTTTGCTTCTTCTGATCTCAACCTTTTGCCATCCCATTTTTCTTTTAGCTCATTGGGACGAACCAACACCAGCACTTCTTTATATTTTGGGTCTGGGCAATCAGGAAATAATATTACCATCGTATCTTCCTGCTCAATGCCGCAAAGCCAGTACAGGTCGCTGTTTTGCTGAAACCGGTACAGTGCATCTCCATTCGATGGCACTTCATCATTGCTGTTGAAAACGGCAATGCTGTTTGTCTTCATTTCTTTTGCAAACCGTTTGCGGTTGTCTATAAAAATTTGCGGATTAAGCGGCAAGTGTTTCATGCAGATTTTATTTAAGATGTTGCAATATAGTGGAAACAAATATGCTCTTTAAAATTTTATGATGATGCAAACAGTGCAGCCAAAGATGCCCATTGATATGAACGATAAAAGGATTGCGACGCAAGGATGCTGCTATGAAAAGATTTGCTGGTATTAGTCTTTAAAGAATAAAGCCCGTAATTCATTCGCATCATCTGCCTTCATTTTGCCACCAAGAATTAAACGCAATTGCCTTCTTCGTAAAGCGCCATCGTACAAAGCTTTTTCTTCTTCTGTTTCAGGAATTAACTCCGGAACTTTCCGTGGCTTACCGTTGGGATCAAGTGCAACAAAAGTAAAATAGGCTTCATTGCTTTCGTAGCGGTACTGATGCAGTGAGTCTTCGCCCCAAACCTTCATGTGAATTTCCATAGATGTTGTAAATGCCCGTGAAACCTGCGCTTCAATATGCACAATATTGCCGAGCCTGATGGGGTTTTTAAAACTAAGGTTGTCCACACTCGCCGTCATGCATGGTGCGTTGCAATGTTTACCAGCAGCGATGCCACCGGCAATATCCATCCAGTACATCAGGCGGCCACCCATCAGGTTGCCAAAAGTATTGGTATCGTTGGGCAGCACCAGTTCGTTCATGATGATAAAACTTTCACCCGATTTTTTACTTTCCATCTTGCTTATTTGTGCGCAAATATAACTGCAAAGCCGCAGGTTTTATTTTGTGTGGGCTTATGTACCAGGTACATTTTATGAACCGGGCTGAAGAATATGAATTGACCGTTCCTTGCGTCGCACTCTTGTACCGAAGTAATTTTATTGAGCATAATGCAACCCGCCTCAAATTTATTTGCTGTGTATATTGTACACTATAGTTATTTATTTATGTTTGTACAATATTTATTTTTTGGGTTTTATCTCTAACGAACAACTTCCGAATATGGTACGCTTCAGCACTATTTTAGCCGCATTTGTTATTACCCTTGCCATCCTCTCCTGTAATAGCCCGCAAACACAGCAGGAGTCAGCCGCAATAAATGCAGATACAGCACAAACAAACGGGCATCCATCGTGGATTATGCAGGGTAATATTTATGAGGTAAATGTGCGTCAGTACACACCCGAAGGAACATTTAAAGCATTTGAACCAAATCTTCAGCGGTTGAAAGATATGGGCGTGCAAACATTGTGGTTCATGCCCATAAACCCGATAAGCAAAGTTGACCGAAAAGGAATTTTGGGAAGTTACTATGCCGTATCGAATTATGATGCCATCAACCCTGAATTCGGGACAATGGCTGATTGGAACGAACTTGTAAAAAAGTGTCATGACATAGGCTTTAAAGTGATCATTGATTGGGTGCCGAATCATACAGGTGGTGATCATTACTGGCTGGAACAGCATCCTGATTTTTTTGTAAAAGATAGCACTACAGGAAAAGCATTATCACCATTTGACTGGAGCGATACACGACAACTTGATTATAAAAACCCTGTGCTGCAGGATTCAATGATCAATGCCATGAAATACTGGATCACTAATTCTGATATTGATGGTTTCCGTTGTGATGTTGCATGGAATGTACCTGATGATTTCTGGAAAAAATGTATTCCGCAATTAAGGGCAATGAAGAATATTTTC
>JANXWM010000280.1 GCA_025351145.1 Chitinophagaceae bacterium | reverse complement strand
CGCGCCTATTATGCACTCATCCGCAGTCCGCGTATTACGTCGAGGGGACGCAATACCAATGCACAGTTTGGCTTTACTTCTACGTTGATCGACCTGATCAATAAAGAGAAGCCAACGCACCTTGCTGTATGTTTTGATACGCATGCCCCTACAGAACGTCATACCGATTTTACAGAGTATAAAGCCAACCGCCAGGAAGCACCGGAAGACCTGCTGGATGCGCTTCCGGATATTAAACGCATCATCCGCGGCTTTAATATTCCTGTGGTAGAAATGGATGGTTACGAAGCCGATGATGTAATTGGAACTGTGGCATGGCAGGCTGCAGATGCGGGTTACGAAGTATACATGGTTACGCCGGATAAAGATTATGGTCAGTTGTTGATACATGAAAAAGTGTACATCTATAAACCCGGCTACCAGGGAGGCGATATGGAAATTTTAGATGCGAAAAAGATATGCGAAAAATGGGGCATTGAAAGGGTGGAGCAGGTAATAGATATCCTTGGCTTGATGGGTGATGCCGTTGATAATATTCCGGGCATACCCGGTGTAGGCGAAAAAACTGCCGCCAAACTTTTAAAGGAATATGACACACTTGAAAATGTAATTGCCAATGCGGATAATATTAAAGGTGCCTTAGGCGAAAAAGTGCGCAATGGAAAAGAAAGCGCCATTATGAGTAAAAAACTGGCAACAATTATTACCAATGTTCCGGTTGAATTTCATGAAGAAAATTACCGCTTAAAAGAATGGAACAAAGATGAACTAATTGAAGTTTTTACCGAGCTTGAATTTAAAACCTTAGGCAAAAGAATATTGGGCGATGAGTTCAATGTTTTTCAATCGGCACCGGTTGCTGTGCAGAATGATTTATTCAACCCGCGGCCCGAACCAGAGAATGTTCAGAAAGATCTTTTTGGAAACAGTGTCCCCGCTAAAAACAATGGTAAAGCGGAAGTAGCTGCAACTGAGGCTTCAGATTCCGGAATGAGTGCTGATAAAAACATTACTAATACAGAGCACAATTACATCCTCGTTGATACTGATGAGAAGATAAAAGAGCTTGTTGAAAAACTGCTTCTGCAAAAAGAAATTTGTTTCGATACAGAAACCACGGGCCTCGATGCAAATGATACAGAACTGGTTGGTTTAAGTTTTTCGTACAAACCACATGAAGCATATTATATTCCCTGCCCCGAAGAACAGGATGAAACAAAAAGAATACTGGCACAATTTGCAGCACTGTTTAATGATGTAACCAAAACCTGGATTGGTCAGAACATAAAATACGATATGCTCGTATTGAAATGGTATGGCATTGAACTGGCTGGTGATATTTACGATACCATGCTGGCTCATTACGTAATTGAACCAGAAGGCAGGCGCAGCATGGATTTGCTGAGTGCACAATACCTGGGTTATGAGCCGGTACATATTGAAGAACTGATTGGCAAGAAAGGAAAAGGGCAGGGCACCATGCGTGACGTGGAAATAGAAAAGATAAAAGAGTATGCCGCCGAAGATGCGGATATCACGCTGCAGTTAAAATATGTTTTGCACCCGCAACTGAAACAAAAGGAAGTAGAGCGTGTGTTTAACGAAGTAGAAAATCCTTTGGTAAAAGTGCTGACCGGTATGGAGTTTGAGGGCGTAAAAATTGATGTGAATTTTCTAAATGAATATTCCAAAGAACTGGAACGCGAAGCTGCGACAAGTGAACAAAATGTATTTAAACAGGCAGGCGTAAAATTCAATCTTGCATCGCCAAAACAATTGGGCGAAGTACTGTTCGATTTGCTGAAGATCGATCCCAAAGCAAAGAAAACAAAGACAGGTCAGTATGCAACAGGTGAAGATGTGTTGCTGAAACTGGCACAGAATAATCCTATCGTTGCAGATATTCTTGCGTTTCGTGAACTCACAAAATTAAAGTCAACTTATGTAGATGCATTGCCGTTAATGATCAACCGCAAAACAGGCCGTGTACATACTTCGTATGCGCAGGCCGTTGCCGTAACGGGCAGGTTGAGCAGCAATAATCCCAACCTGCAAAATATTCCGATCCGCAGCGACCGGGGCAAAGAAATACGCAAAGCATTTGTTCCAAGAGACAGCAATCACGTGCTGGTAAGTGCCGATTATTCGCAGATCGAATTACGCATTGTAGCAGCCATTAGCGGCGATTCCAATATGTGCGATGCTTTTAGAAAAGGTATCGACATTCATACTGCCACTGCCGCCAAAGTTTTTCATGTAGATGAAAAAGATGTAACCAAAGAAATGCGGTACAAAGCCAAGAGTGTAAACTTTGGTATCATTTATGGCCAGGGCGCATTCGGTTTGGCAGATAATCTTGGCATCAGCAGAACCGAAGCAAAAGAGATCATTGATAATTATAAAAAAGAATTTTCGGGCATCACCGCTTACATGGACCGCACCATGAACTTTGCAAGGGAGCATGGATATGTTGAAACACTCATGGGCCGCAAACGCTGGCTGAGAGATATTAATTCTTCCAACTTTACCGTGCGTGGTTTTGCGGAGCGCAATGCCGTAAACTCGCCCATACAGGGCACTGCAGCCGATATGATCAAGCTTGCGATGATCAAAATTCATCACGCTATTAAAAAGGAAAAATTGCAAAGCAAAATGCTTTTGCAGGTGCATGATGAACTGGTGTTCGATGCATTGCCCGGCGAAATGGATATACTAAAACCATTGATACTGGAGAACATGAAAACAGCGCTGCTGCTGCCTCACGAAGTTCCTGTTGATGCGGAATTGGGAGCCGGAGAAAACTGGCTGGTTGCGCATTAGAAATTTCTTTCTTTAAAATATGAAAACATTTTAAGCCGGGAGCCAGGAATACTATTAAGCTTTTCTTGCGTCGCACTCTTGTACTTTCAGGTTATATATTCAGCTATTCAAATTCAGTCACGCGGTATTTTTTCAAGGCTTTTTTCAAGGTAAAAGCTTGAGAATAAAATAAAACTATGGTAATCGTAATTCAATGTAAAGACCAGGTAGGATTGGTGGCGGCAATAACCGGCGTACTTGCAAAAGCAGCCATTAACATTGTATCCATGCGCGAACATGTTGATACAGTTGACAACCGTTTCTTTGTAAGGATCGTTGCAGAAGGCGCTTCAAATGCAGATATTTTGCAGCAGCAATTCCAAGCTGTGTTGCCGCAGAATGCAGATATAAAAGTGAATCCAATTCCCGAGAAAAAGATCATCGTTTTTGTTACAAAAGAATATCATTGCCTCAGCGATATTCTTATACGCAACCACTTTAAAACATTGGGTGCAACGGTGCAGTGTGTTATTGGCAACCATGCAACATTGCAGGATATTTGTGAGCGTTTTGATATCCCTTTTTACCTGGTACCACATGAAGATAAAGACAAAGGTGTTTTTGAAAATGAAATGCTGGATATAGTAAAAAGAAATGAAGCAGATTACCTGGTGCTGGCAAAGTTTATGCGCATATTATCACCGCAGTTTATTAAGAAATTCCCTATACGGGTTATCAATATTCATCACTCTTTTTTACCGGCTTTTATTGGTGCAAACCCTTACAGGCAGGCATTTGAGCGCGGTGTAAAACTGATTGGCGCTACAGCTCATTTTGTAACAGACGATCTTGATGAAGGGCCAATTATAGCACAGCAGATCATCCCCGTAAACCATTCTTTTACAGCCTCCGATATGGTGAAAGCGGGTAAAGAAATTGAAACGGCGGTACTTGCAAAAGCACTTCAGTTAGTGTTGAATGATAAAGTATTTGTTTACAGGAATAAGACTGTTGTGTTTGAGTGATTTAATGAGAATGAGCTGCCTGCTGTATTGGCTGTTGAAAGCTCAATAAAAATTCAGGTGTACAAGTGTGCGACGCAAGAGGTGATGCTATGAAATAACAATTGCCCGGCCCATAAGATTCTATGATTGGTACAGTATATGTTTACAGGAAAGTAAAATTGAATACCCAATAAGAAAATGAATATCAGGATCAAAGAAAAATCATTGGTTGCGTGGGTTGCAGCAAAGCTGTTGCGTACTGATAAGGTGGCCATAGTTTTTGGAAGTGTTATTCATTTATGGAATACAGAAAAAAATGAATTCCTGGATAATAAGCGGTGGGTTAAGCACGAGCTTGCACATGTTGAACAATATAAACAATATGGGTTTGCCCGTTTTATTTTTTTGTATTTGTGGGAAACAATAAAAAGCGGTTATTACAAAAACAGGTTTGAAGCCGAGGCGAGAAGCAAAGAGCAGGAGCCACTATTGCATAACGAATTTAGCTGATGACCCACTCCACTTCGCCAACATTAAATGTTTGGAGCATGGAAGTTTCTACAATAAGCTGCCCGTATATATTAACTTCTTTGAGGGTGCATTCGAACACAGCATTGTCTTTTTTTAACCTGATCTGCTCTCCTTTTTTATAAAGCACATTATTATAATCAGTTAATAACTGCCCTGCCCCATCGTTTGCTAACTGTAGAAAACGTTGTTCAAGATAGAAGCACAACTCTTTGGCCAGTAGTACAGGCTGGTAATTTTTTCCGGTTATTTGTTTAAGTGAAACGGGGTTTGTTATTGCTTTATCAAAGACGGTTTGGTTGATGTTGATCCCAATACCCGCGACGGCCCACTGCCATTCCTTACCCTGTATGATATTTTCTATTAAAACACCCCCTGCCTTTCTGTCACGCCAGTATAAATCATTTGGCCATTTTATTGAAACATTACTCAGGGCATTTTGAACAAAGTAATCGTATGTTGCCAATGCCACAGCCATGCTTAAACCAAACTGCCCGGAAACCTGTAAACAACCGGTATTAAGCACTACGGAGATAATGATATTCTCTTCTTTTTGTGCGTGCCATTGCTTCCCGCGCTGGCCTTTTCCAGCAGTTTGCTCGTGAGCAAAGTATGCATATCCATGTTGCGCCAAACCCTTATGTATGCATTGCATGGCATAGTTGTTGGTACTTTCGACCGAACTTATTTCTATAAAAGGCTTTCCGATGTGATGATTTGTGAATGTGGCAGGCAAAAGAATT
>JANXWM010000263.1 GCA_025351145.1 Chitinophagaceae bacterium | reverse complement strand
CATTGAAAAAGATGGTTCGCCAAACGGTTCAAACAGCAGGATACTGATTCGTGGTGCCAATACCCTGGGTAATAACGACCCGCTTTATATTATTGACGGTATACCAACCACAAGACCGGAAGTATTTCAAAATTTAAACCCTGCAACCATAGCTTCGGTGCAGGTGTTGAAAGACGCTTCGGCAGAATCTATTTATGGCGCACGTGCCTCTAACGGGGTTATTATTGTTACTACTAAAAATGGCGGCAACACGAATGGCAAGGTTGAGTTCCAGTTTAATAATAGTATTTCAAGTCAGTCAGAAAAATCAATGCGGTTTAAAATGCTCAGCTCCATTGACAGAGGCAAAGCATTATGGCAGGCATCGGTAAACGACGGCCAGGATCCTGCTGCTGGCTATGGCGAAATTTACGGGTTCGACTGGAACAATGATTATGCTAACCCTGTATTAAATTCGGTGTCAGTTAAGCCTTTTGTTGGCGGCGATCCAAATACACCTGCAGGTAATACAGACTGGCAAAGTGTAATGTATAAAACAGGTTATGTAGCAAACAATAATTTAACCATTTCTGCCGGCAATAAAAACTCCTCTGTAGAAATGAACTTAGCTTACCTGCACAATACAGGTATGCTTAGATACACAGGCTACAACCGCATAAGCGGCAGTATCAATGCAGTTACAAGGTCGTTTAACAATAAAGTAATATTGGGGCTTAACCTTAATGTGGCCAACTCTAATGAAACATTAACTGCCCGTGATATTGGCGGCGCTTCTACCACATTTCTGGCTGTTACCCTGGCGCCCACCATTCCTGTTTACCAGAACGACGGCATTACGTATGCCGGTGAACTGGGTGCAGGTTATTCTGACAGAAATAATCCATTGCACATGCAGGACCTGGCCAAGTGGAACAATGCAAACCGCCTGAGTTCGTTCGGTAATATTTTTGTGGAAATACAGCCCATCAAAAATTTATTTTTCAAATCAAATATTGGTGCGGATGATGCCAGATATTTAAACAAAGTTATTACGCCAACTTTCACAGAAGGGGCGTTGAGCCGCACTACTAACAGCCTTTTCTTCGACCAGAACCATTATTTAAGTGCTACTTTCTCCAATACTTTGCGCTACAATTTAAAGCTGAATGATAATAACAGTTTTAAATTTTTGATTGGTACAGAATACATTAAAACTGACCTGGATTTTGGTACAACGAAGAAGGAAGGCTATGCACTTCAAACAGAAGATTATTTTACGCTGAATGCAGGTACCGGTAATACAACTGTTACAGGTGGTTCTACGGGCAACAGGTTGTTTTCACAATTTGGGCGCATTGATTATAATTATGCTGATAAATACCTTGCTGCTGTTACCGTTCGCCGGGATGGTTCCTCCCGTTTTGGAGCCGATAACCAGTATGGTATTTTTCCTGCTGCTTCTGCGGGCTGGAGAATAGACAAAGAAAATTTTATGCAGAAGAATAATTTTTTCTCTGAATTAAAACTAAGAGCTGGTGTTGGCCGTGTAGGTAACCAGCAGATTGGCGACCTGGCACGTTTTGGTTTGTTTGATACAAGATACGGTACTACACTTGCGCAGCTCCAGGGTGGTTTTTGGGAGCAGTATATGAACATTGGTACCGCTTATTCATTATCGGGTGCTAACACGGGTACACTTCCATCAGGGTTTGTTCAAACGCAGGCAGCTAATTCCGCACTTAAATGGGAAACTACAGATGAAATAAATGCAGGCCTCGATTTCTCTATTTTAAAAAACAAGGTTTACGGGTCGTTCGATTATTTCACCAGGAAAACAACCGGTATATTAATTACACCTCCTGTTGCTTCGGCATTGGGAGAGGGGCAATCCAAAACTGTTAACGGTGCATCAAAAAGCAATAAAGGCTGGGAGTTTGTACTTGGCTACCAGGGCGAAAAATCGGGAGATTTTCATTACGATGTGAAACTTAATTTCGCCCATTTCAGGGACAAAATAACCGAGTTACCTGAAAATGTGCGCCCTGCTTATGCAGGCAACCTTGTAAACACCATTATCGGCCATTCTCAATTCGATATTTTCGGTTATAAAACAAATGGCCTTTTCCAGTCCCAGGCCGAAGTAGATAAAGCGCCAACACAAATTGGTGCCGGCCCGGGAAGGATACGTTATGTGGATATTAATAGTGATGGTGTAATAAACGATTTAGACAGAACCTGGATAGGCACTACACTGCCTAAAATGGAATACGGGTTAAGGGTGGATCTTACCTACAAAAAATTTGATGTATCGTTGTTTGGTTCAGGTGTGTCAGGAAGAAAAGGCTTTGATGTATATACACTCTTCAACAACCTGATGAAAAGCAGGGA
>JANXWM010000227.1 GCA_025351145.1 Chitinophagaceae bacterium | reverse complement strand
CCACGTTTTTTTTCTGATTTGAATTATCCATAACTGTATTTTTTTTTGCCGGGTTGCTTTGAGAATAACAACCGCCAATGGTTACTGTAAGCAGGAATATGCAACAGTAAAAAAATTTTTGTTTCATAAATACTTTTAATCTTTCCGGTATAAAGTTAATAACAACGATTCTATAAATACGTTCAATGATTGTTCGCCTTACATATACGGTTTTCAAATGAAGATTGGTTTTGTTAAAGGAAATGTAAAATACAGCCCTTATATTTGCCCTAACACAAGCAAGGCAAGCAATATGTTCCATATTATTTTATTTGGCCCCCCGGGTAGCGGCAAAGGCACGCAGAGTGAAAAGCTTATTGCGGCTTATGGATTAAAGCATTTAAGTACCGGCGATCTGCTGCGAACAGAAATAAACAATAAAACCCCGCTGGGCCTTGAAGCCAAAAACCTTATGGATAAAGGCCAGCTTGTACCCGATGATGTGGTGGTTGGCATGATTAGTTCTGCGCTTGATGCAAACTCCGGTGTAAAAGGTTTTCTGTTTGATGGTTTCCCACGTACAAAAGCACAGGCCGAATCACTGGATAAACTGCTGAAACTTAAAAATGGGGAAATTGGTGTTTTTCTCGCACTAAAAGTTAGCGAAGAAGAATTGGTTCACCGGTTGCTGAACCGCGGCTTAACCAGCGGACGGAGTGACGATACCAATGAAGAAATAATAAGGTCGCGCATTACAGAATACAATAATAAAACCTCATCGGTGGCCGATTATTACGCACAGTTTAATAAAGTGGTTTTAATACCCGGCGAAGGAAGTATAGATGATATTTTTAATGCCCTGAGCAAAGAAATAAATGCAAGAATGATTTAATATAAAGTGCCGAAACCAACTGCTAAGCCCGCCATTTATTTTAATGAGCGGGTTTTTTATGCACCATTTTTAGGTTTTGTTAAAGGCAATTATGAGCCAGGCATTAGAACAAGATTCATCGCCTGTTGCGTCGCACTCTTGTACGTTCGGTAATTGTATTGAGCTTTTGGTTCAAAGATTTACCACTCTTTCTGTTTAGCAATTTTGAAGTTGTTTACCGGCTGCACCTGAAGCCTGCGGCTGCTTATTGCATCTGCAGTACAAGAGTGCGACGCAAGTAAAGCTTCACAAAGGACCTATGCCGGGCTCATTGTTTTTTTTCACCTGTATTTGTGCCGATCAAACTTTCGATGAGGGAAGTGAATATAGACAAGAGTATGCTAAAGAGGAGTGCATACCACCAGTTTTCTACTTTAAAACCATCCACAATATTGGATGTCCACTGGATGATGAGGATGTTGATTACAATTAAAAACAAACCAAGTGTAAGGATAGTAATGGGAATGGTAAGAATGATGAGCAGTGGTTTTACAAAGCTGTTGAACAGGGCGAGCACTAAAGCTACCAGCAACGCTGTAACGCTGCTGTCGATGCTTACACCGGGCAGCAGTTTTGCAGCAACAAGAGCTGCCAGCGCTGTTACAAGTAATTTACCTAAAAATTTGCCCATGTCTATATAACGGTTAGTTCGTAAAAATCTTCTGGTTTAAAATATTTTTCTGCAAGCTGCAAAAGTTCCGGAGCTGAAATTGTTTTTATGGTCTCAATACTGTTATAAAAGTAGGCTTCTGTAAGGTTATTAAGTATGTAATTTTTCCAGCGGGCAATTATTTGAAAAGGTCCGTCGAGATCGCCCAGAATAGAGCCTATCATATAATTGCGAACGAGGTGCAGTTCATCATCGCTCACTGGTTCGTTGCGCAAACGTTCCATTTCTTTATACACTTCTGTAATGGTTGCACTGCATACATCGCGGCCGGCTTCGGTACTTACTATCCAGCCGGTTTGCAGAATATGGTTTTGGATAAAACTGTAAATGCCATAAGTGTAGCCTTTATCTTCCCGTATATTGCTCATTAAACGGGAGCCAAAAAAGCCGCCGAAAATATTGTTGAGTACCTGCACTTTTATAAAATCAGGATGGTGCCTGTTGGGGAACGGCCTGGCGATTCTTATTGCACTTTGTACCCCATTCGCATCATTGATAATATGGTGTTTTTTTTCTGTTGCAGGCTCAATGCGATGTGTTACAACCTGCATGGCCTGCCGGTTTAAAGGCAGTTGTCCGAAATTGTTATTGAGCTGCTGCTGAAGGTCAACAGGTAATTTACCCGCAACAAACAACATGCAACTTCCATTGGTATAATACTGCTGATAAAATTTTACAAGGTCTTCTTTTTGTAAAACATCATAATCTTCTTTGGAAGTATAAATGCCATAGGGATGTTTAAAGCCATAGAGCAGTTCATCAATTATGCGGTTAGCAACAAAATCGCATTTCTTTAGTTTTACTTCTAATTTCTGCTGCTGGTTTTGTTTATAAATTGCAAGTTCGTCTTCGGGGAAAATGCTGTCTGTAATCAGTTCTGTGACTACAGGCAGCAGTACATTTAAGTGCTTGTTAAGACAATGAAGTGTAATGGTTGAAGTTTCGTTGAAGCAACTGCGGTTAAGGTAAGCTCCGTAATATTCAAAGTGTTCATTAATGGCAAATGCAGTTTTATTCTTTGTTCCGTTCTTAAGCATGTAGTTGGTGGTTGCCGCAACAATGTTTTTATCTTCGTAGCAGTTACCTGCATTGAATACCCATTCGGTTTGCAGCACATCTGTTTCGCCGGCATCTACAGCATAAACCGGAACCCCGTTATCTAATGTAAAATATTGGTAAGGTTTTAGTTTAAGATCGAACTCAACAGCATCAAGAATTGCAGGAGAAACTTTTCTATTCGGCATACATTTTATTAAGTGGGCAAAAGTAACTGAATAAAAATAGTTATGCAATTGAAGGCTGTTATTTAAGCTGCATAGAAGATAAGAAAGTACACGAGTGCGACGCAACGAAAGCTTAATTCATATTCTTCAGCCTGGTCAAAAAACCTTCATCATTTTATTTAACGCTGTTTAATAACAATACTTATCTTTCAGGCATTCCAATTATTCATAAACAGCTGCTATTTTGAAATTCATTTTACCAATTCTTTTTTCTTTGGTTACTTTTTCTGTATTGGCACAGAAAAAGAACCAGGCCTTTCAATTGCATATTAAAAAAGCTACCTCGCCAATAACAATAGATGGTGTAATGGATGAAGAAGCATGGCGAAATGCTGAGGCGGCGGATAACTTTTTTATGGTGCTTCCGATGGATACCAGCCACGCGAAAGTACATACAGAGGTGAGGATGACTTATGATACCGCAAACCTTTACATTATTGCAGTTTGTTATTTAACAAAGCCGGGGCCTTATATGATTGAGTCACTGCGACGTGATTTTGTGTTTGGCAAAAATGATAATTTCATTTTCTTCATTGATCCGTTTGACGACCGAACCAATGGTTTTACTTTTGGCGCAAACGCAGCAGGTGCGCAGTGGGACGGTACTTTATATGATGGCGGCAAAGCCGATTTAAGCTGGGATAACAAATGGACTTCAGTTGTAAAAAACTACCCTAATCAATGGATATTTGAGGCAGCCATTCCATTTAAAAGTATCCGTTATAAAAAAGGGATTACCAACTGGGGCATCAATTTTAGCAGGCTTGATATTAAGGTGGCCGAAAAGTCTGCATGGGCACCAGTGCCAAGGCAATTTCCTACTGCCTCGCTTGCCTATACGGGCAACCTGATTTGGGATGCACCTCCACCGGTGGCAGGTGCCAATATTTCTGTAATTCCTTATTTACTGGGCGGGCTTAATAAAGATTATGACAAGCATACTAAAACAGATTTTAGAAAAGATGCCGGTGCCGATGCCAAGATTGCCATAACATCTTCGCTCAATTTAGACTTAACAGTAAATCCAGATTTCTCGCAGGTAGAGGTAGACCGGCAAGTGACTAACCTTGACCGTTATGAATTATTTTTTCCTGAACGCCGCCAATTTTTTTTAGAGAATGCCGACCTGTTTGCCAATTTCGGTTATACAAACATCCGCCCTTTCTTTTCGCGGCGTATTGGTTTGGGTGTGCCCATAAATTATGGGGCAAGGTTAAGCGGCAGCATTAATAAAGACTGGCGGATAGGTGTAATGGATATGCAGACGAAAAGCGTAGATGAAACAGGCTTGCCTCCCCAGAACTTTGCTGTGCTTGCTTTGCAGCGCCGCCTGTTTGCCCGCTCCAATATCCGCTTTATGTTTGTGAACAAACAATCCATAGACTACAATCCCGGAAAAGACACCACAAAACCTGTGTATTACCAATACAACCGAAATTTTGGATTAGAATATAATCTTGCTTCGGCCAATAACAAATGGACCGGCAAGGCTATGATGGTAAAATCTTTTAGCCCGGGCAAATCCTCTGGCGATCTTGTACATGCTGCCAACCTGCAGTACACCAATAAAAAATGGACTGTATCCTGGCAGCACGAATATGTTGGTAAAAATTACAATGCAGAAGTGGGCTATGTGCCGAGAAACAATTACATCAAAATAAATCCGCAGATAAATTATTTATTCTTCCCTAAAGGTGGCGTAGTGTTAAGCCATGGTCCTACGTTTAGTTCCACCTATTATTTCAATAAAGACTTTTATCAAACAGATAATGAAAGTTTTCTTATGTATAAATTCAATTTACGCGACCAAAGCACTTTCGATACCTGGATTGCCCACGATTATGTAGAACTTTTAAAGCCATTCGATCCCACCAACTCAGGAAAAGATACACTGGCAACCGGCACCAAACACAACTGGAACGCATGGGGTACAGATTATGTTTCAAAGCCGCAAAAACTGTTTACTTTTCTTTTCTCCACACGCTATGGCGGCTATTATGCCGATGGCAAACGCCTGAACATTACCGGCGAAATTGGCTACCGTTTTCAGCCGTATGTAAGTATCGTGGCCGATGCAAGCTACAACCATATTTCACTTCCGCAACCCTGGGGAGTAACGGATTTTTGGCTTATCGGCCCACGCATCGATGTTACGTTTACCAACAAATTATTCTTCACCACATTTATACAGTACAACGATCAGCTAAAGAATATAAATCTCAATACACGTTTTCAATGGCGGTATAAACCTGCAAGCGATCTGTTCCTGGTGTACACAGATAATTATTATCCTGCACCGCTTTCTGTGCGCAACCGCGCCCTGGTATTGAAGTTCACCTACTGGTGGAATATGTAAAGTTGTTTTGTACCGGGCAAAAGGAATACTATTAAACTTCGTTGCGTCGCACTCTTTTACGGTCAGAACATGACTGAACAAATGCAAAGCATAAATTCTATATCTTACTGTCTAAATTATTTCCATGAATTCAAGAATCATAGTCATAGTGCTGCTGCATTTTTGCTCCTTCTCTTCTTATTGTCAAAGTTCAAATGCAAAAGGCAGTTTATTTATTATTGGAGGTGGCGACCGTTCTTTGGAGTTAGTGCAAAAACTAATTGAAATAGCGAAGCTTGGCAGCACAGATTATATCGCCATTTTGCCCATGTCTGGCTCAGAACCTGATACTTCTTTTTATTATATTAAAACTGACCTGGAAAAAGCCTGCAGCAACACAATTGCCAATTTAAATTTTACGGCAGATAAAGTAAACAACAGGCAGTGGCTCGATTCTTTGCAACATGCAAAACTGATCTTTATTACCGGTGGCGACCAGAGTCGCTTTATGAAAATTGTTTTGCATACATCGGTTTATGATGTAATTCATACAGCATATAATAATGGTTCTACTATAGCGGGCACAAGCGCCGGGGCAGCTGTAATGAGCCGCTATATGATTACAGGCAACCAGTTGCTTGGCGATACAAGTTACAGTGCAACATTTGATAAATTATGGGATAAGAATATTGAATTCAGTGAAGGGCTGGGGTTATTGGATGGTGGAATAATTGACCAGCATTTTGTAGTAAGGAGCCGGTATAACCGTTTACTCTCAGCGCTTGCGGCATTCCCTCAATACACCTGTATTGGTATTGATGAGGCAACGGCGATTATTGTTCACGGGAAGAAGGTAACAGTAACAGGCGAAAGCCAGGTGCTTCGTTTTGTAAGGCCAAAAGATTTACAGATTAATTCAAAAGGCTTGATAAAATTCACTGATGTGCAGTTGAGCATTTACACAAGCGGAGATATGTTTGATTTGGAATAATGCTGAATGTGGTTAGTTAAAAGGTTTATTTTCCCGATATCCTTCTCTTAGTCTATTCTGTGGTAAAAGTTCAGTAAGGTATCTGAACGTACAAGAGTGCGACGCAACGAAGCTTAATACATGTTCTTATGCCTGGCCAATAAAATGGATGGATTAATTTCTTTTATCCATGCCCCAGGTAAGTTTGGTGCGCAGGGTAGAGAGGAAATTATTTTCGTTAAGGCGCAAAAGGCTTACGGTGAATTTTTCTTTTTTGATGGCGAGCTGTATGTCTTTGTCTACAATTTCGCGGCGGGCATCCATTACGCAAATAAACTGATCTGTACGGCCTTCTATTTCGAATGAAATAATATTGCCGTCGGGTACCACAATTGGGCGCACATTAAGGTTGTGCGGCGCTACGGGTGTAATAACAAAACTGGAAGAATCGGGAAATACGATGGGGCCATTGCAGCTAAGGTTATAACCGGTGGATCCGGTGGGTGTGGCTACAATTACACCATCGCACCAGTAAGTATTAAGGAATTCGCCATTGAGGTAGGTGTGTACTTTTATCATGGGCGAAATATCGCGTTTGTGAATGGCAAATTCGTTTAGTGCAAAGGGTGTATCGCCAAATAAGGGGATGCTTGCATCGAGGTGAATGAGGGTTCTTTTATCTACCACGTAAGTGCCTGCTACAATTGCATCTACGGCAAGTCCGATTTCTTCTTTGCCAATACCGGCAAGGAAACCAAGCCTGCCAAAATTGATGCCGAGAATGGGGATGTTTTTATTGCGTACCAATGTTACGGCATCGAGTATAGTGCCATCGCCGCCAAGGCTGATGAGGCAATCAACAGTTTCGTCGAGCTCTGCAGATTGAGAAAAAATGGTGATGCCTTTTGCATCTATCCCCATGTTATATTCAACAAGGGCCAGGTGCAGCAATATGGTAATATTATGCTTTTGTAATTCTTTTAGAAGGATAATAAGCTGGGTTTTAAGATCGTGATCTAACCCGCGGCTATAGATGGCTACTTTCATTTAAGCTTTTGATTGGACTGTAAATTTAGCGTATTAGAGTTACCTGAAGATAAACCTTTGATGTATGATACGCTTTAGAGATACATAAAGCAGGGCTAAAAATCTGTGCGTACATGGAAAAACAAACCACTTTCTCCCAACTGATTAAAGCTGTATTCGAATTTAAAGACTATATCGTAGGAGGGGATTACCATATCGAGGCCAATCATTTCTGTATAAAGAAGCCTGTTGCTGAGCAGACTGTTACCGGCCGTTTTGGTATAGGCATAGCCCATGTCGGCACCGGCTTTAACAAAGAATTTCATGGGTATCATGACTTCTTTTTTTGTATTAGGCGGGGTTTTAAGTACCATAGAAAAAAATTCCCTGCGAATTGTGCTTCTCCCCATCAGGCCTGCATAACCGTCAATTACATAATATTCAAGTCCGCGTAAAAATGCATCGCCATAGCCAAAAAGCTGCTGGTTGTAAAATGGCTGGTTAAAAGGGAATTTTAGTGTACCGGAACTTTGCAGGTAAAGGTTGGTTTTAGCAGTTACAGGTATTGCATAATTGGCATGATACTCCAACTGGGTAAGATTCATTTCCTTGTTCCAGCCTTTTCGAGTAATGCTTGCATCACCCATAAAGCCTTTTGAAGGGTATGCCCTGTAATCTGTATTAAAATACTGAATGGTATAAGAAAATTCGGGGAAAGAGATTTTAGTGCCACCTCCGGGGTAATAATTCGGGTTGAGTTTAATTATTGTATCACTTACCTCTGTTCTTACATAGCCAACCCTGAAAGTATGATTTGTTTTAATTGCCGGCCTGTATAAATAAGCCAGTTCCGCATGCAGGTTTTCCATTACAAACTTATCCTGTTTGTAAAAAGCCTGTTTGCTAAGATCTGTTTGATAATTAAGTTCCCGTTGGTTTGCATAACTAAATGCTAAGCTATAGCCACTTTTCAGTGAATTAAAAGCATAAGGCTGTTCGTATTTGAGCTGTACCTGCCTGCTGTACCCCGTTATTAAGTTTATCGCCAGTTTGTCGTTACGTCCACTCACATTACCTTGTTGAAATTTTATTCCGTAATTAACCCTGCTAAGACTGGCTTTTTGCTCAACCCACCATTGGTTAAAGTTGCGGTCTATAAGTTTAAAGTAAGGCAATGGGAAAAAGTACCAACGTTCTTTTACATCGATATTGATAAAAACGAGCGGCCCCAGTATGCTGTGGATATAAACAAAAGCATCTGTAAATAATGCTGTATTCTTAATCTGCTGACTGGCTAATGTCAACTTCTTTTCAAGATCGCTTCTCCGGATATAATCCCCCTGTTTAAAAGGTATCTCCCTTTCAATAATAAAAGGTTTTGTTCTTTTATTGCCATGAATAGTGATATCAGCAATTAATACAAGTGAAGTATCATTTTGTGCTTTTACATATGCTGTAATAACATTAACTAACGAATTTGATGAATCTTTACCAGGTGGAGGTTGTTCTACCTGGGCAAATGCAAAAACCTGTAAGCTGCAAGATAACCAAACCAATATCTGCCGTTTGCAATAGGTCATTATAATCTTTCTTCGGTTATGGTGAGCGGTAAAAATAGCTTTTTGTGTTGTTTCGGGGTTGAATGTTTATTTTTTTAACATTCATAAGATGGCCCTGTAATTGGATATGGTTATTAAATATTGAGATAGGTCATTAGTAAATCGTAATTTTCCTTTAGTTCATTTTCATAATCTTCTTCTCCAAAATAATAGCGGATCACATATTCATACCGCTGTAAAGTTGCTATTATATCAGAAATCCCAATCCGGTTTATTTTAATAGTTACAATCAACAGGCCAGTACCGCCTTCTGTATAAGTATTGAGTTGTGTAATGCTGGCATCATTTGTTTCAACAAGTCGCGTTAACTCACCAAATGAAAAGCTATGGCGGTCCATTTCTAAAACAACCATACCTCCGGGTTCTTCCACATTACAAAAACCGGCAATTGCACGAATAAGGTTTTTTTGGGTGATAATACCTTGTATTTCACCATTTTTATTTATGGCAGGAACAACAGAAATATCAAAGTGACCGATCATTTTGAGTGCTGTTAAAAAATGATCTTCAGGCAAAACAGAAGCCTGAATAAACTGGTGTTGCAGCGTTAACAGCAATGCTTTTTCTTCTGCATCGATTAAATCATACTTACTTATAATACCTGTAAATTTTTCTTTGGAAATAACCGGTAAGTGTAAAACATCATAATCCTCCATCAGCTGCAGGGCAAAGGAAACTTTATCCTGAACATTAACAATTGGAAAATCAGTTTCTATGATTTGAGATACTAACATTTTTTATAGGATATATAAAAGACAATAAAATTTATGCAACTGTTGCAGCAGGCAGCTTTAATTTGCTAAGAAACTGTTCTAGTATCCTGTTAAACTCTTCAGGTGCTTCCATCATTGGCGCATGACCACATTTATCTATAAAGTATAATTCACTGTTTGGGATAAGATTATGGAATTCTTTTGCAACAAAGGGTGGCGTAATAGTATCATTGTTCCCCCATACCAGTAATGTTGGTTTATTAATCTGGTTTAACTCTTCGCCAAGATTATTGCGTATGGCACTTTTCGCCAGCGAAATAATCTTAATCACTTTAAGCCGGTTATTACAAAGCTCATAAACTTCATCAACCAACTCTTTAGTTGCAGTTGCCGGATCATAAAAAGTTAGTTCCGTTTTACGTTTAATATATTCATAATCACCACGTTTTGGATAGCTGTCGCCCATCCCGTTTTCAAATAAGCCCGAACTTCCGGTGAGAATAATGGATTTAATCCTCTCTGGATGTTTAAGTACATGCACCAGTGCCACATGCCCACCTAGTGAATTACCCATCAAATGAATATCATTATAATTGAGGGCTTCCAGAAATTTTTGAACATGCTTTTCCAGCCCGCCAACCGTAGTATGAAATAAATCCAGTTCAAATAATGGCAATAAAGGAACAATCACTTTATAAGTCTGCCTAAAGTGTTCTATCAAGTCTTTGAAATTGCTTAACGCCCCAAAAAGGCCGTGCAGCAATACCAAAGGTTCACCTTCACCTTCTTCAATAAACTTAAATTTTTCAATTTGTTTAACCTCGTAGTTCATCAGTTATTTTTTCCAGCAATCAAAGAAAATAGATCAATCAATACAAATAAAAAGAAATGAATTGAAATAACCAGATTATCTGCTATATAATTATAGATTTCAATCTTACATGCTAAAATACTTTTTTTTTGGCTCAATGGCTTATTTATTAGCAGATTGCTTTAACTATTAAAATTAACGGAGCCTTTATTCAATATTACAGGTGCCTTGATGCCATGAAAGAAGAACCATGAAGAGTGCGACGCAAGGGAAGCTTAATCATAGATTTGATGCCTGGTCCATAAAAGCCATCGCAATTCAATAGTTAAGCCCAAGTGTTGTTTTACGCTATATTTTTCATTGTATTATTACTTTTTTAACCCAGCGTTTGGTACAGGAATGAAGCAGTGTTGCGTCGCACCCTTGTACTTTCTGATCAATTTGCGGCAAAAAAGAACAGCAACCTTAACTTATATTCAATAAAAGGGCTGGTCTTTAAAGACCAGCCCTTTTATTCTTAAAATTTTAATAACCCTTTTATAATCTAAATTTTATCATTACCGGCCTTTTCGCTTCTGTGTTTCAATTGCTCAATACGCTCATGTTTTTGTTCTTTACTCATGCCTGCAAATGATTGTGATTTTTTAAATGGCACTGTACGCACTTTTGCATTGATAGCTACAACCGCAAATACTAAAAGAAGCGCAGCAAATAATACTTTAATTCTCGTTTTCATAACTTGTATAAATTGGTGTTTATTTAATTGTTTAAATTCATTTTTAACCTATTGGTAAAAACGTTGCTAAAGTTGTTCAATGCAACAATTTGTACAATTACGTTTTTACAATTACTTAGGTTTCGACCTTTGTGTTTTACAGATGTTAAAAATGAATCTGTTTTAAATTTGTTAAAGTGAAGAGGTGTGTGCTAAAACTGTGCCGGGTAGTAATTTTGCACTAAGGAAGCGCTGTTAAAAATTTATAAATTTTTTATTACAAAAGAAAGGTTTCCAATTCCAGTGCTAAACTAAAAATGCAAAGTGATTGCAGCTTAAGCAGTTAAGTTGCTGCTTGTTTTAAAACGAATGTTTGGATTAAATTCCAGCCTTTTTTGAATAATAACAATTTTATTGGGGCAGGCAACTTGGTCCTATAGGTTCGAATGTTTTATAAGTCAATATAAATTCCTGGTGCCCCAGTTCTTCAGAGCAACTAAGCCCTCCGGAGGCAATTTCAATTATCTTTTCAAAAATTTCATTACCAGTTTCGTCAAGGGTTGCTTTGTTTAATAAAATTTTACCGGCATTAATATCCATGTCTTCATCCATACGCTCATAAGTTTCCGGGTTTGCACATATTTTTATTACAGGCGAAATGGCTGACCCCACAACAGAACCACGGCCGGTTGTAAATAAAATTAAATGCGAACCGCTGGCAATCATTTCTACAATTTCTGCATTATCGCTAATGTTTGGAAAACCGAACCGGGGCTCCCCATCAGGCACAACATCCATAAGATATAAACCTGCTTTATGCGGAACATCACCAGGTTTTATTAAACCTGAAATGGGCGAATTCCCGCTTTTGCAGTAAGCACCCATCGATTTTTCTTCGATGGTGGTTAAACCACCATCGGCATTACCCGGTGCAAAACTTCCGTGCCCCATTATTGTATAATACTTTGCCGCTTTTTCTACTGACTTTCTTAATTCTTCACTAAGCTCAGGTGTTACAGCACGCTTGCTCATTATGCCTTCCAGGCCTATCATTTCACCGGTTTCCTCAAATATGGCAATACCATTATTGGCAACAAGCCTGTCAAAAGCCCGGCCCACAGCCGGGTTGGCAGTAATACCGCTTGTAGCATCGCTGCCGCCGCAAACTGTTCCCACGATCAGGTCGCTGATTTGCATATCAACTTTTTCAACTTTTTCAATTTCTTTTAAGGCATTAGCAACCCATTCTTTTCCATCGCTGACAGCTTTACGTGTACCGCCCTGCTTTTGAATACCCACCAAATGCCCCGGTCTTCCTGAAGCGTGTATGTTTTCCAGCAGCCTGTTGCGGTTAAAACTCTCACAACCCAGGGATACCAGTAATGCCCCGCCCACATTTGGGTGTATGCACAAAGCATTCATAATCCGGTCGGCATACGCATTGGGGAAACAACCCGGAAAACCAATCAGGTGTACATTCTGTCCTTTAAAAGAAGAACTTATTTCTCTTGCAACATGGTGTGCACATTCAACAAGGTATGCCACCACAATTACATTGCGTATTCCTTTGCGGCCATCGCTGCGCAGGTAGCCCTGCATGGTTATATTATTTTGCATGTATAAATTCCTCGTCTAAAGTGTATGTGGGTATATAATCGCTCTTCATGTTGTGCAGGTGTATATGTGTGCCTGCAACGAGTTCCATTGTTGCAGAGCCAATGGGCACGCCATATTTTATAATTACATCGCCCTTTTGTAAATGTATGGCAGCAATTTTATGGCCAAGTGCAATTGGCTTATCAAAAACAATTTCTGCGTCATTGATCATTTCTTTATCTCCGGGTTCAATGCTTTGCCGTACAATTAAAACATTATCCTGTGGATGTATCTGAATCAGTTTATTCATTAAATTAATTTGTAAACCTTACTAAGGTAAATGTTCTTTAAACAATTTGTTTACGGCATTGGCAAGATTACTATAAAAACTTTTTTTGAACCATAATACAGAACAGGTATGAAGCTTTACTTGCGTCGCACTCTTGTACTGTTTTATTAGAAATCAGCTTAAGCCTTTAGGTTTAAGCCGTTCCGTATTTGTTCGTTGCGCTTTGCTCATTATTGAATCTGAACGTACAAGAGTGCGACGCAAGGATGTTGCCATGAAAAACTTTTGCCTGGCCAATAATAATTTCTTGCCTGGGTAGGTGTGAAAATCTACAACGGCTTAATCTTGATGCTCCTGAAGCTTACTTCATTTCCATGATCCTGAAGCAGGATGTGGCCCTCATTAGCTTCGCCAAAGTTTGGCCATATTTTATACTTGCTTATGGCGACAAGGTCGCGGAAAGATTGTGAGCCGCGTTCGTACTCCAGCACCTTTATCCCGTTTAAATAGTGCTCTACATGATTGTTGGGATAAACGATAATCCTGCCTGTATTCCAATCGCCGATCTTGTGTACAAAACGTGGCTGTTTTGGTGCGGGAATAAGATCGTAAAGTGAGGCAAGTGTCCTGTTGCCATCCCGGCCAAGTTTTGCATCGGGGTGCACGGCATCATCGAGTATCTGGTATTCCAGGCCAATTGCAGAACCTTGATTGTTTTCGGTAAGCGTTACAAAATATTTTACGCCGCTGTTGGCACCGGGTGTAAGTTTAAATTCGAAAGAAAGATCAAATGCGCTGTACATGTCTGTTGTAACAATATCGCCGCCGTTGCCCCCTTCTTTACCTTCGGATGAAAGGACCGTGAGCAATCCATTATTTATCTGCCAGCCTTTTTCGGGAAAGCCGGTTTTGTAGGCACCACGCCAGCCAATGTTGCTTACGCCATTGAACAGTAATTTCCAGCCGCTGTTTTTTTCATAATTGCATAAGAAATTGGGAGTATTATTCTGTACATAAATACCATCAGGAAATGGAGTTGGCATTATGTTTCCTGTTTTTATCCGTACGTTTTTCCAGTAGATTTTTTCACCAACGAATTTTGTATTTGTGCCAATGCTGTGCACCTGCAAAGCAATCAAGCCTTTTGCATCGGCCGTATCTACTACGTATGCTGCGGGAACATCATTGATCCATGTTTTTAATTCGTTACCAATACATTCAATGTGTACTTTATTAAACTGGCCCAGTTTAAAAGCACCCTGTGCTTTTGCATTTAGTGAAAGGGGGTAAAGCCAGTCGCGGCGGCCTTCATCGTAAATGCCCGCAGTCCAGCGGCGGGAGGAAGGATCTAATTCATACTGGTAGCCATATACTTTTCCTTTGCCATCGTTTGCCTGTGGGTTAAAGTGGCTGCGGAACTGTATGCCGGAATTAGCAGTTGTATCTTCAATCTTTACTTCAAGCTCCAAAACAAAATCACCATACTCTTTTTCAGTACCAAGAAAGGTATTGGGCGATGATAAAACGGTGGTGCCCACTATCATTCCATTTTCTATTTTATAATCCGCATTGCCTGCAAGTTTCTTCCAGCCGGTAAGGGTTTTACCATCGAATAAACTTGTCCACCCGGTTGTGCTTTTTTGTGCAACTGATGCTATTGCTGCAACAAGAAATAATTGAATTAAAAAAAATGATTTTACCTTTTTCATATATGTCTGTTATTGATAATTTGAAATAGCTCCTGTATTGAACGCTGAATAAAGTTATGCAGTACAAGTGTGTAACGCAAGAATGTATGATACTTATTCTTCAGCCCGGTTAATAATTTTTTGAGTCATTTCTGTAATTGTGTTTAAAGTTACAGGATCAATGATGCATTAATTTATAAAACCCGGTGCTGGCAGTATCAGCAACAGTGCCATCATTTTTTTTGTAAATAATGTATGCAGAAATATTTTTCCGTTGCTCCACAAAATGTAAGGCACTATCCATACCCATAACCATTAATGCATTATCGAAAGCATCTGCTGTAATGCCATCTTTTGCATATACCGCCACGCTGATCATTTCGTTCTGAATTGAGTAACCTGTACGCGGATCTATAAGATGCGATATTTTTTTACCACCGCTTTCATAAAATTTTCTGTAGTTACCTGAACTGGTAATGGCACCGCTATCCAGTTCAATTACCTGCTCAATCATTTCGGGCTCCATCTCATCATCGCCGGGTGATTCTATGCCGATTTTCATTTTTTCGTTATTGGGCTTCCTGCCTTTTACTCTTAACTCTCCACCAACTTCTACAATATAATTTTTAATGCCGTATGTTTCTAAAAAGTTGGCCAGTACATCAACAGTGTATCCCTGTGCAATACCATTCATGTCGATTTTTATACAAGGTTTTTTCTTGCGCAGGAAATTATTTTTTAATACGAGATTATCAGAACCTATGCAATTCATTATCGTCTCAATTGTATTGCTGTCGGGCATTGCAGCCATCTTCTTTGCGCCAAAGCCCCAGGCTTCTACCAAAGGCTCAACGGTAATATCGAATAAACCGCCGGTAGATTTGTAGGTTGTAAGCGAAGCCTTTAGCACATTCATTAAATGAGTATCAATAATAATTCCATGGGTCGAATTATTGAACTGATTAATGAGTGAGTAAGGTTTGTACAGAGAAAGAGAACTGTCAATTTTATTCAGCACACTGTCTACCTGCATTTTGGTTACAAGACTATCGGTTGCATAGTAAGTTATATGGTATGTAGTACCCTGTGCATAGCCATCAATTTCTATTTTTCTGATGGTATTTTCATTATCGTGTAAAGAGAAAAAAGCGGAACAGTAAAAAACAGAAAGTAATATCAATTGCATAAGGCAAATCTACATAAACGGCTAAAAAGGAGTGCAAATTTATTTGCTGCCCGATGCCCAAAAAATAGCATTGCGAAACAATGTTGTATAAGCGGTGTTATCAAAAAGGTCAGGAGAGTGGCCCATAAAAATATAAATATTCCGGGCTGCAAATTTTGTATTGGTTCACACAACGGGATGATCTCCCATTTTAATTTTTGAATCGGGAACATAAGATGATTCTTCAACACTTGCTATAACATGCACTTCGGGTCGCGGACTTTTATTGTACGTGTACCATTCATCTTTTAGCACGGTGAAAGCAGCAGGCACACCCTTCATGCATGGATGATTTTTATCTTCCACATTTACAGTTGCTGCGGCAAAACCGGGTATATAATCTGTAAATTTTATACCGCCCATAAAATCTGAAAACCATTGCCACATTGGAAACCCATCAAATTCGCCAAGCAATGTTGTATGGTGAAAACCGATCCACCCGCCTTTGCCCTGCTCTATATAATTTTCAAAAGCTTTTACCGCCCTGTAGGGCCAGCCATACGGCGGATAATCGAGTTGTATAAACAACTTGTATTGCGCAAGCAATTCATCAGAAATGGTATCGGGTTTATCAATATAATCAATCGCAAAATTGCTGTCGGCAGCAAGTTTATTTAACCAGATTTTTGCGGCTGCCGAATAAAGCATATGATGGCCGCCATTCTCTGCTATGGCAAGTACTTTAAAACGGGGGTTTTTATTTGCAGCAAACAAAACAACATTGGTAAAAAGCAGTATGCTTAAGCTGAAGATAATAATGGGAACTGTTTTTTTCATGGATTGATCTTTAATAAAGAATCCTGAAGAATATAAAACTGATCAAACAAATCTACAGTAACCAAAAATAATTGCAGTGATTTTTTATGTACCAAACTGAAGAATATGAATGTAACTTTTGTTGCGTCGCACTCTTGTACGGTTATAACTTTATTCAGCAAAGCGAAGACCGGCAACAGGTTAACCGTAACAAAGTATTTTCTTTCCGAAAACCGATTATATCAAGTATAAAATACCGCAGGTAAAAAAACATACGGATTAATCGAAAATTCCTGTTCAATCTTCTCCGGAGCCTCGCTTAATTCAACCTGGAGAAATGATTCGCATTGATGAACATACCAAACAAATAGTTTTTTCCCATCCTCCGACTTTATGAGAATTTCGGGAAACATTTCCTCAAGCATACCATTCCAGCAGGCGTTTTCAAGCTGCTCGGATGTTGGTATCCGTTTGTTGTTGTCTGCATCCTTTTCAATCCACTGGTTTTGAGAAAATGCCGAACCTTTCATCAGCAATATTTCCTGTTGGGTAGCAAGCGTTTTCATAATTTTCAATTTATATTTTTATAGCCTTTATATATAGACGCAGGTTTGTTTGTTATTACATACGAAAGAAACAGAAACCTGAGTTAAAATATCGTTAGTGGTTTATTGTTTGGTCGCAATTAATTGCTGAAGAAGAAACACGCTGATATCGCTGAGAACTTCGCATTGTTCAAAAATGTTCAGAATGTACAAGAGTGCGACGCAAGAGGCGATGCCATGAAATACTTCAGCCTGGCTAATAAAATCTCTTTTTAAAAACAGCTTAGAGCAATGCCCGTAAACTTGCCCTGCCGATGTTGATGGTTTTGCCTTCCCCGGGTTTGCGGCCTTCATATTCGAAACTTAATTCCAGGTTATTGATGAGGCGTTTGGTGAGCTCAATGTTCCATAGATAATTTTTGCCGGGCAGCAATGCATCGAGCATAATATAACTCACTGTTGTATTGGTTTGGCCTGTGAATTTTATATTGCTGAAAGTGAATTTGCCGGTAATGCTCGTGTTGGAAAAAGTATTGTAACGGGTTTCAATATTGAGTGAGTTAATCGTTGCTTTTTCGCCGCCAAACTCTACACTGTTTGTTTTTTGCAGGTACTGATAGCCAGCGAGCAAACGAAATAAAGTGCCCGATGTATAAGTTAGCCGTGGCTCGGTGGTATAAGTTTTAATGGCATAATTGCGGTTCTTAAATGATGGCGTGAAGAGATTGATGTCGCCCGTTTTTTGCAAGAATTCAAATGTGTAAGCCTTATGAAAATTGATGCGTGTTTTTAAAGTCCACTCTTTAAACTGCGTGGTTTCTGAACCATAAGTAAGCAACGATTTATTGTAGTTGGTAAGGTTGGTAAGGTCGATGCCCCAGGCAGTACTGGAGCGATTGAAGGAGATGGTATTATTAACGATATAATTGAGATTTAGCAAAGCCGTATCACTGATATTTCCCTTGAAAGGATTGAACAGCGGATTGCCCTGCGACAATTGTTTTTTAAAAGTTTGGAGCGATGACTGCAAAGTGAAACGTGTAATAAAATTCTTCCATTTTACATTGTGCATAGATGCCGCCAGGGCCTTCGGCGTTAATGCCAGCGAATAGTTGAACTGTGTATAACCAGCTTTTATATATTCGGTGGTTGGCGTATAAACGCGTATGTATTTTGCCTGGTCTGTAAACAACGCTATTACAAATTCGTTGAGTTCGGGAATACCGTTTGCGTTATAATCGATCCATGCATATTGCCCCTGCCCGGCGGGAACTTCTACATAAGTAAAAGCCCGTTTTGGTTCCTGGCCTGCACCAAGTTCGTATAAAATATTTCCTTTTAGAAACCCATTCCATTCGTTTACGAGGTACTCTGCTCGGCCCAGCAAACTGTTGTCTGCTTTTTGTGTGGTGATTGTTGAGTTTGTAATAAATAACTGGCGGTAGGTTATATTCAAACGCAACTGGTGTTTCTGGTTTTTTAATAGTTCCGTTTGTAAATTGTAGTTATGGCTTCGGTCGCTTTGCAGTAGACTTTTACCAAAAGGCAGTTTATCTTTTCGTGTAAAATAATTGAACGACCAATGGTTAACCTTGGCAGAGTTAGAACGCAGGTAAGCTGTAATGTTTTCAAATGCAAAACTAAATGGCGTAATGGTATCGGTAAGTTTATTGTTTATTTGATTATGCTCTAAAGCATAAGTTGCTCCAAAAGTATAATTGCGCAATGAGGTGAATGTTTTATTAATATCAACCGTGGGCCTCAGGTAAAAACCTTTGTCAAAAACAGTACTGCTGTTGGTAAGATTAAAAGCGCTGTTAATGTGCAGACCTTTTATGTCCTGCATGTTGCTGATGATGTTTCTTGTTCCTTTAAAACCGTCGCTTCGAATATAGCTATCAAATTTATATTGTACATTATTGCCTTTGGTATCGCTGACAATAATACCAAAAGAAGGAAGCTGTTCGTTGGCTGCAGTAAGTAATAGTGGTAATCCCCAATCTCTTGCAAACTCAACGGAGCGTAATCTTTCTACTGGTTGAAAGCGCTGGTTAACGTACTCATAGCCTGCAACGGCATTTACCTGCAAAGTTTTTCCAGAGCCTGTTTTAAGTGTATCGTAACGCTGAACAGAAAACTTGCCGGCTATTCCTTTGTTATCGTTTTTATCTTTTGGCGAAAAAGTATTTACATCATAACTGCTTCCTGCAAATTCTGCTTTTATCAACGTTTTATTGTTAACCTGGAACGCAGCGCCCACACTAAATACCTGTTGCTTTTTGGGTGTAACAAGAAAGGCGGCAGGTTCAAAGTTGCCCTGCGCAATTCCATTTGCAGGCTGCACCCATTGAAATACCTGCCCATTCGCTGCACTGAAATAGGGAACATAATTTCCCCTGTTTGCTCCCACTTCTGAAAACGATAAATTATACCGGGCACTGTCCGGGTTTGTTGAATAAACATAAATGGAATCATGTACACCATTGTATAATGTATCAATTTTTTTATACAATATTTTAGAAGCAGAAAAAGAGTCAATGGACGCATAAGGATAATATGCATTCTGTATACTGTCGCCAATGTTTGCAAGAAATTGCTTTTGCGGATTATCCAGGGTTTGATTGATGGGTGAATTCTTTGCATCGCTGTTATTATACAACGAAACAGTGAGCTTAAACTTATCGCCGAAACCCGTTTCATTGGAAACATAGAGCATGGAGTTAAGATAATTTCTGTCAGCATATTCAAATTCTACCTGTATGCGCTTGTCTTTTGTAATTAGTTGCTTTGGTGTGAAGGTAATTTCTGCTGTGTTGTAATTGATTACATAATCCTGGTCTTCGCCGCGTTGCAGTTGCACGCCATCAATAAAAACTTTTTCTGTTCCTGCGAGTATGATAAAATACAATTCATTATTATTACCCTGCAGGCGATAAGGGCCCTGGTTTCCTTCAAGCCCCTGGAAAAGGTTTCGTGCAAATTTTCCTTTTGCAATAGCACCGCTAAGCAAAGTTTTATTCGTTACATTTTTGCTAATCCTGATTTGCTGCTGATAAGATACACCCTGAAGCCTTTTATAAAACTTTAGAAAGTAGGCATCATTTTGCCGCAGGTCAATATCGCCGAGATTGATCTCCCAGTTTTTCTTTTTAAACTGCAGCAGTATGCGGTCAAACTCATTTAACTGTTGCGTAGTGCCATCCGGCTGAATAGGAATATTGTTATCAGTAATTGCTGCTGCAATTTCAATACTGTCGCCAAGATAACCGCTTAACTGAAGATTGAACTGCGAGTTAAAAACCGCATCCTGGCTGTTGCCAAAACTTAAACTGCGGCCAAAGCTGCCGTTATAATTAAGCTTGCCAAAGTTGAATAAATTGTTTGCATTATTTGCGGCTGATTTACCTGCATAAGATGGAGCAGCAATAAAATTATTGCGCACACTGTCGTAAGAAAATCTTTGTGCCACGGCATTCAGCCTGAAAGGGAAAACACGGTAACTTATATCAATACTGTCTGCAGTTGGTTTCCTTTTCCATGTTAGTATGGCATTTATAAAATCAACCGAAAAGTAAGAACTGTCTGCGGCTTGAGCATATACAGTTCCCGGAACAATACTTAATGAATCAAGTTGCACAAAACCTGTTGCAGCAATTTTCTTCTTTCGTAGGGAAGATAACTGGGCGTTTGTCTGTACGCATGACAAAAGCAATAAACCAAAAAATATAATGTGTATTCCCCGCCGCAACTGAATGTTTTATGAATAACAAGATTCGTACAAAATTTATTGTTACCGAAACTTATTTAGAAGCAGGAGTTTTATTCAACATTAAGCAGTTGGGATAAGATGCCCTTTAAATTTTATTAGCACAATGGCAACTGAAGCTGCAGATGCCCAGTGATATGAACGATGAACGGATTGCGACGCAAGGGGCGATGCTATGAAAACCAATGCTGGTATTACCAACCGCTTAGCAACTCAACAGTTCGGCATTCAGTTTCTTTGCCAGGCCTTCGGCACCCCAGCGCATTACCACATCGTGATTGAATTTAAAAGCGGGTTTAAGTAAAAAAGAAAAATAATTCATCCATGCTTTATTGGTAAAAACATCCCAGTTGTACTGCACGAAAGTTACCTCTCCTTTCTGTTCAAAAAACCAATTACCTTCGCCTTCCAGTTCGCCGAAAGCCACGCCGCGCATGTGTTTTAGGTCTGTGCGTTCTGTAAGCCGCATATTAAATGCAAGCTTGTAAGGCAGCGCACTTTTCCATGTATATTCGCGTACACCGTTTACACCATTTGGTGCCCCGGGTTCAATTATTTTTACATCAAGAACGCCCTTCCACCATTGCGGCCATTCGGTAGATTCATAAATGGCATCCCACACCCGCTGCACAGGTGCTTTAATTTGCCAGCGGGTAATAAAAGAATATTTCTGTTGCATAACAGCGATACTTACGGAATAAATTATAAAACAGATTTTCGTTTTTATCTAAATATTTTATTGACCAGGCTGAAGAATATGAATTCACCGTTCCTTGCGTCGCACTCTTGTACTGATGTAATTCTATTCAGCACTTCCAGTGCAGTTTCGCCGCCTTTCACCAAACCCATAATAGTTTTTTCTGTTAAACATGATTAGCTCCGTAATACCCTGCACCCGATAGCGGCAGCTTTTCATTCATAATAACTTTAATGGGTACCGATTCAACCAGGGCAATCATACGGTCGCAATTAAGATAGGCCTGCATAAACGTTTCCTCTTTAAGCAGTTCAATTATTTTGGGTGGTATTCCGCCTGCTAAATATAAGCCGCCAATAGCTTTCATTTTTAAAGCAAGGTTAGCAGCTTCGTAACCAAGGTGCTGAACAAACAGTTTCATCGTTTCTACACAAATGTCTGTGTTACCAGCTATTGCAGAATTGCTTATTACCGCTGAATGATCATCCTTTTCCAATGCATCTTTTAACCATGCGGGCTCTTCCATTTTCTTCACCTCTTTAAAAAAATTATACACCCGCACAATGCCCGGCCCGGATAAAATATGCTCCCTGCTAACTACAGTTTCTTTTTGTTTAATGTACCAGTACAACTCAATATCCAATGCTGTTCGCGCACCAAAATCTGTATGCCCGCCTTCGGTTGCAAAAGGGTGATAAGCTGTGCCATCCCAAAACAAACCAGCTTCGCCCAAACCTGTGCCGGGAGCCACAACGGCAATGTTGCCCACATTGTCTTTATTGCCGGCATTTAGTGTTACCAGGTCTTCATCCTGCACACAGGCAAGGCCATAAGCAGTTGCTTCAAGATCATTAATCAGCGTTACCTTTTCGTAGCCAACAGCCTGTGCAATTTCGGTTTCAGAAATCATCCAGTTTAGATTGGTAATGTCTGCAACGCCCTTAACAACAGGACCAGCAACACCAATACAAATGCTTTGCGGCTTTACATCGGGGTGTTCTTTAAAAAAGGCCTGAACAATGCTTACAAAAGTTGGGTAATCTTTTGAATGATATTTCGCAGAAACCAGCAACTCCAAATTTGCGCCGATGGCTTTGTATAATGCAAAGTTTACTTTGGTGCCCCCAAGGTCTGCTGCCAGTACAGTAACTGTTTCTGATGATTTATTTTTTCCGTAGAATGCAATTGGGATCACTTGATTATTTATTTAGTTGTTTGAGTATGAAGTGTATTTCTAAAGCTGCATAAAGATATACTGTACAAGAGTGCGATGCAAGGAACGATCATAAAAGATATGCTGCCTGGCTCAAAAAAATAATTACTCAATCGTCGAACCGACCTTTTGTTTTTGGCAGCAGGTACAGGCTTTTACGCAATGAATTTTTTAACTGAATACGCAATAACTCACCCATAGTTTTGGGGCGAAGAAAACCGATCTCATGAAAATAATCTGCCAGTTCAATTTTCAACTGCTCCCTTTTTTCGGGAGTGGAAATACGGTCTGTATTCATGTTATCGAGCAGGTCTTTTAAACGGTATCGTGAGGCGGCCAAACGGAAGGTCATTAAGGTTCTTTCTTCGGCCTGGTATTGTGCTATGGAATTTTTGTCAAGATGTTTTAAAACCGCTTCTACAAAAGGTGTGTTTTCTTTGAAGAACTGCGGCAGGTAAAGGTTTCGGCGGCCTTCGTAACTCTGCTGGTCAAAGTCAATGGCGCGTATGCGGTACTGCGAATCATCATCAATATCGGGTGTAATATTCACTACAAAATTATAGCTGCGCATATCGCCAAGCAGCCGTATAAAACAGCGCTCATTAAACTTTACAAACTCCTTTGCAAA
>JANXWM010000223.1 GCA_025351145.1 Chitinophagaceae bacterium | reverse complement strand
GCCCGGTTAATAAATGTATTATTCAAAAGAGCAGTAGAAATATATTTTTATTAGAGCAGCCCTATCACTTTTATGGTGCGTTCGATCATTGCTTTTGTAATGTTTAAGTGTGTAACCATTCTTACCTGTGTGTGAGAAATTGCGATGGTTTGTATATCGTGATCTTTTAATGTGGCGGCTAATTCTTTTGGGGTAAACCTTCCTTTTACTTCGAAGATTACAATGTTTGTTTCTACCGGCAATATTTCGCCAACGAAATCTTTGCCAGCTAAAGCCTTGCCCAACATTTGTGCATATTGGTGATCTTCCGCAAGCCGTTGCACATGATGATCGAGTGCATAAATGCATCCAGCTGCGAGATAACCGGCCTGCCGCATACCACCACCAAAAACTTTTCTGATTCTGCGGGCTTTAGCGATGAAATCTTTGTTGCCAATGAGCACGCTGCCTACAGGCGCACCGAGACCTTTACTTAAACAAACAGAAATACTGTCGAACACTTTGCTGTAATCTGAAGGTTTTTCATTTTTTGCGACGATGGCATTAAAAATTCTTGCACCATCTAAATGAAGCTTGAGGTTCTTTTCTATGCAAACTTTTTTAATGAAATGAAATTCATTAAAATCGTAACATGCACCTCCGCCGCGGTTGGCAGTATTCTCCAGCGAAACAAGTGAGGAATATGCTTTGTGCACATCGAAGCGGTTATTTACAGATTCGTTCACCATTTCTGCGCTTATGCGTCCGCAATTTCCGTCGAGCAGTTTTACAGAACAGCCAGCGTTGAAAGCAATGCCGCCACCTTCGTACTGGTAAATATGCGAGAGCTTATCGCAGATCACTTCGTCGCCTGGCTGCGTGTGGCATTTGATAGCAATTTGATTGGTCATGGTGCCGCTTGGGCAAAAGATGGCGGCTTCCATATTAAACATTGCCGCCATTTTATTTTCGAGTTCGTTAATGGCTGGGTCTTCACCAAAAACATCGTCGCCAACTTTAGCCTGCATCATGGCTTCGAGCATGGGAGGAGTTGGGCGTGTAACGGTATCGCTGCGTAAATCAATCATGGTATAAAGATAGAAAGCAAAATTTATAATACCAGCTATGGTAACTCCGGTTGGGCATCGTTGCGTCGCAATCCTTTCATCGTTCGGATTATTTATGAAGCTTTGGCTTTAATTCGCAGTTGCTGCTGATTTGCGTACTGCGGCTGTTGGCTGTTGAAAGCTCCATAAAATTACCTCAGTACAAGTGTGCGACGCAAGGAACGATGAGTAATGGATAAAAGTCTGGCTAATAAACCCCTAAAATTAGTTGTCATAACTACAATTATTTTAAAAAGCTGTTCTTTTTACACATAACGGGTAATTCTTAGGCATATTTGTTGTACTTTTGCAGGCTAAATTTTACATTTAGGATAATTTTGCAAATTCGAAGCAACATTCATTCAGGTTTTTTGGTCTTATAAATGTCTATAAATCAGTAATCATCCACTATGAGGCAACTCAAAATCGCAACTCAGATCACCAACCGTGATTCGCAAGCCGTAGAAAAGTATCTGCAGGAAATCTCTAAGATTCCAATGATCACTCCCGAAGAGGAAACCACACTGGCACAGCGGATCAAAATGGGCGATCAGAGAGCGCTTGACAAATTAGTGCAGGCCAACTTACGTTTCGTGGTATCTGTGGCTAAGCAGTATCAGCACCAGGGCCTTAGTCTTAGTGATCTTATTAACGAGGGAAATCTCGGCCTTATAAAGGCGGCACAGCGCTTTGATGAGACAAAGGGTTTTAAATTTATTTCTTACGCGGTATGGTGGATTCGCCAGTCCATTTTACAGGCGTTGGCAGAGCAGGGCCGTTTGGTTCGCCTGCCGCAAAACAAAATTGGCACGTACAACAAAGCCAATAAGGCTTACATGGCTTTTGAACAGGAACACGAACGCGAACCTTCAACAGAAGAGTTGGCTGACATTCTTGAAATGAGCGAGACTGAGATCAACAACATTTTCCAGAGCAACACAAGACACACATCCCTGGATGCACCAGTGCACGAAGCAGAAGATGTGGCTATGGGCGACTTACTGGAAGGTGGCGATGATACAGATGATGATGTAATGAAAGATTCTCTTCGCGAAGAGATTAAGCGTGTACTTAAATCTCTTAGCCCCCGTGAGGCAGAGATCGTAAACGCCTACTTTGGCCTGGATGGAGAAAATGGTGTTACCATTGAGCAGATTGGAATGAAGTATGACCTTACCAAAGAGCGTATACGCCAGATTAAAGAAAGAGCTATCAAACGTTTACAAAAAGCCCGTTACAGCAATGCTTTAAAAGCATACTTAGGCTAAAATGGTTTCAAGTATTAAAGAGCCTTCCGAATTCAATTTCGGGAGGTTTTTTTATTGGCCATGCTGATGAATCTATTATGAAGCTTTACTTGCATCGCACTCTTATACTGCATAACCAGTAGCAGCAGTAAATGACATATAAGACAATTTTCAGTTCCTCCACTTACTTTCGTCTCCATTTTTTTCCTTTTTGTCGCAATCTTCCCTCTTTTATTATATTTTACGCATTACTTTGACTGTATGAAAATTGCTTGGTACAATAAGAAATGGGTAGTAGTGCTTCTTCATGCATTAACATGGTCGGTTATTTTCACGCTTCCATTTTTAATGCGCACCTCAACCAGCGATCCCCATAAACCTCCTCCAAATGACGGGTTTATTAAATTTTATGTTGTTACAAGTATTCTATGGATCGCTTTCTTTTATCTTCATTCATTGGTGCTTTTTCCCAAATTAATTTCAAAAAAGAAATTCTGGCTGTATATAGGCGCACAGCTTTTTATTTTGTTTGCTATTTCTGTAATACACAATGTGTTTTTTAATTTCCTGGTAAAGGATTCCCCATATAACATTGCTAATTTTTTCGTGTACAATACCTTCCCTTACCTCTTTATTCTTGCAGCCAGTACTGCTTACAGCATGATACTTGACAAGATAAAATCTGATAATCTGATGAAGGAAAGGGAAAATGAAAACCTTAAAACAGAGCTTTTATTCCTCCGTTCACAGGTAAGCCCGCATTTCATGTTTAATGTGTTGAACAATATGGTGGCATTAGCCAGGAAGCAGTCAGACCAATTAGAACCTTCACTTATCAAGCTCTCATCTTTAATGCGCTATATGCTGTATGAAACGGATGAAGACATGGTGCCGCTGGAAAAAGAAACAGAATACCTGCAAAGCTATATAGACCTGCAGCAACAGCGGTTCGGAAAAAATGTTGCCATACATACTTCTTTAAAAGAGCTCGATGGCAATTACAATATTGAACCAATGCTGCTGATACCGTTTGTAGAAAACGCTTTTAAACATGGTACCGGTCTGGTAGAAAACGCACAAATAGCTATTGAATTAAGGGCAAAAAATGATATACTTTATTTTACGGTGCGTAATAAATTCAATCCTGGTGCAGAAGAAGAAAAAGATAAAACATCGGGCATTGGGTTAACAAATGTGGAAAGGCGTTTAAGTTTATTGTATGGCAAAAATCATACATTGCTTATTAATAAGAACGATGGCTGGTTTACCATATCATTACAATTAAATCTACACTAATGCTGCGCTGCCTTGCCATAGACGACGAACCGCTTGCACTGGAACTGCTGGAAGATAATATCAGCAAGGTTCCCTACCTGGAGTTGGTTGCGGCATGCAGCAACCCGCTGGAAGCGATGAAAATTTTGCAGCAGCAAAAAGTTGACCTTATCTTTTTAGATATTCAAATGCCGGGGCTTACGGGCCTGCAGTTTATACAGAGCCTCGCCGAAAAGCCTATGTTTATTCTTATTACAGCTTACGAAAAGTATGCACTCGATGGTTTTAATTTAGATGTAGTTGATTACCTCGTAAAGCCTGTGGCAGTGGAAAGATTTATTAAAGCCTGCAATAAAGCCAACGAATTATTTCAGCTAAAATCCAGGCCCGCTTCGTCAACAGATGCAGCTCCCGATTATCTTTTCTTAAATGTAGATTACAGTTTGCTTAAAGTAGTTATTGCAGATATTGTATGGATCGAAGGTTTAAAAGATTATATCAAAATACATTTAAAAAGCAGTACCAAACCCGTTATTACCCGCATGAGCATGAAGTCTATCGAAGACGAGCTTCCGGCTTCCAAATTTTTACGCATACACAAATCGTATATCGTTTCCATTGCCCACATAACCGCCATAAGAAAGAACAGTGTTTTTATCGGTGATCTTGAACTCCCTGCCGGCGATATCTACCGCGATGTACTCGCAGCTATTACAGGCAAAAATAATTAGTAATCTTTTGCTCCCGGCCTTAGAATTTCATAGCATCGCCTCTTGCGTCGCACTCTTGTACTGCAGAAAGTAATGCAGCAAAGCGAAGATCGCCGCGTATAAAGAAAATGCCTGTATCCCGCTGCTGGCTGCTGTTTTAAAACATCGTGCATTTGTTACATTTAAAAGTTGTGTATGTTTTATTACGGGCATTGCGGAGAATGCCGAAGATGATTATTGATATAAACGATGAACGGATTGCGACGCAACGGACGATGCCATAAAAACCTATGCCGGTATCCCGGATTTGAAAAATATTTTTAAAGTAACAGTTGTTTTTTCATCGCAGCATTTTCAGCTTTCATCGCATTTATATATTCATATCATTCGCTTGTAAATAGTTTTGACGCATCATAAATAAAAAATCAAAACCATGAAAAAGTTCTTTTATCCCTTTGCAGCAATTGCCATTATTATTGCCTCAGCATTTACCGTTATTCAATCGCAGAACTGGGCGATACAGGATGGCTATTCTGTTAAATTCAGCAGCAAAGATCCTTCGGGGGAATTCGGCGGACTAAAGGGCACCATCAGCTTCGATGAAAAGAACCTGGCTGCTTCAAAATTTGATGTTTCACTTGATGTAGCCAGTATTAACACGGGCAATGGCATGAAGAACACACACGCCAAAAGCGATAAGTGGTTTGACGCTGAAAAATATCCGCTGATAAAATTTACTTCTTCTTCAATTGCAAAAACAGCAGGTGGTTACGAAGCAAAAGGTACACTTGAAATGCACGGTGTACAAAAGCCATTTACGATGCCTTTTACATTCGCAAACAACGTGTTCACTTCGGGTTTTGATATTAACCGTTTGGATTTTAATGTTAATACCGCCGAACCTGAACATGGCGCTGCCATTGTGCATGTTGATATTAATGTTCCTGTTACAAAATCATAATTGATATGCAGAAGAAAATATTTTATCACGGTTTAAGTGCCGGATTATTTTCGGCACTTGCGTGCATTATTTATAACCAGGTTTATTTTTTTGCAACTGAAGCTGATTTCTCAAAAGTATTGAATACGGTAAGCCTTATTGCCGTAAATCTGGGTGCATGTTTGGTAGCTTCTCTTGGCTATTGGCTTATTACAAAATGGCTTCATAAAAATGCTGACATTTTTTTCAACTTCAGTTTTACCATTCTTTCGTTTGCCAGTGTAATACTGCCCATATCGCTTTCGTTGCCGCTCGATATACAATACCCGGAACTGTTCCCGGGCCTTGCAGTGCCAATGCATTTCTTTCCGGCGCTTGCATGGTTTACATTGGCTCCTTTATTTAAAGAAACCATGAAAATAAAAACATTTTAAAAGAATACACATTCAACATAGTCTCATAAGCTGGCCTGGAAGGCCTGTTTAGGCCTTCTGTTTCTACAGAAGGTTTTTTATTTAAAATACTGCCGGTAATAAAAGTGCATTGAATGGATAATTATAAATGCAAAAGATTCAAAAACTAAGAATAAATTTACCCTGCCTTTGTAAGATTGCTTAACTGTATTGCTCCCATTAATTCTTTAAACCAAAACCATATGAGATACTTATCAACGATAGCTTTAGTATTTTGCTCTCAAATAATATTCGCACAAAGCCCTGTTGGAGTTTTTTCAAATCACGCCGATATTGGCCACCCAAAAATTAAAGGCGATGCTTCTTATGATGAAGCAACCCAAACCTATAACCTTAAAGGCGGCGGTTACAATATCTGGTTCAACAGGGATGAATTTCAATATGCCTATAAAAAAATAGCAGGCGATTTTATACTCACCGCCAACTTTGAATTTGAAGGAGAGAAAGGAAACGAGCACCGCAAAATTGGCTGGATGATACGCGAATCTGCTGATGATGCCGCTGCCAGTATTATTGCAGTGTCGCACGGCGATGGCCTTGGCGTTTTACAATGGCGTTCTTTAAGAGGCTCGTACATGAGAGACCCGCAGGATGAAATTTTCTTTCCCAAGAAAACACCCAACAGGATCATTCAATTAGAACGCTCCGGTAAAAAAATAATTATGCGTGTGGCCAACTATGGCGAACCTCTGCAGGAAGTTGGTTCACACGAAATGCCTGATATGCCCGACAGTGTGCTGGCTGGTTTATTTATCTGTTCACATGATTCAAATGCTGTTGAACAGGCAAGGGTTTGGAATGTGCGTATAGATAGACCTGCCCCCAACGATTACAGCCCAAGCCCGGCTCTGCAAAAACTACTTCCGCAGCAACCGTTGAACGTAGGTTGCAGGCTCGAAACCATCAATGTGTTTGATGGCACAAGAAAAATCATCCGTGAATCTGCCAACCGATTCGAAGCCCCCAACTGGATGCCGGATGGTAAACAATTATTATTCAACGAAGGTGGTTTGTTGTACACTATCCCCATTGATGGCGGAACGCCGCAACAATTAAATACCGGCGGTGTAATCAATAACAATAACGATCATGGTATTTCATTCGATGGAAAAACATTGGCCATCAGCAGTCACCGCAAAGGCATGACTGGCGGCGGTTCTACGGTGTATGTGCTGCCGCTTACAGGCGGCACACCAAAGCAGGTTACTGACAGTACACCTTCTTACTGGCATGGCTGGAACCCCAACAATAAAGAAGTTGTCTTTGTTGGTCAGCGCAACGGAAGCAAGATTTATAATCTTTATAAAACATCTGTCAACGGTGGT
>JANXWM010000193.1 GCA_025351145.1 Chitinophagaceae bacterium | reverse complement strand
GTTTAGGGACTCTGTGGCATTGCGGTTAATAGCAATTTCTTCTGCATCGCAGCCAGCCAAAGCTGCGAGTTTTTGGCGCAGTGGTTCGCGGCCCATATCGAGTATGCGCCACATAAAATACGAAGGCCCCTCGTTGCTGAGTTTGTTGTACCGCTCCACGGCTTCCTGCACCACACGTGGCGAAGGGCTTACGCCGCCATTGTTCAGGTTAATGATATTGGGGTTTACGGTATATGCCTGCTGAATTACAGTCCAGTAATCTTCATCCTCCGCAATGGCATCAGCAGAAAAACCCTGAACCCTGTTATTTGCAGCTTCAATACTTTCAGCATGTAACTGGTTAAACAAACTGCTGGCCGAGAATGCCCCGGCTGTTAAAGCTATCTGCTGCAAAAATTTTCTGCGGTTATTCATCGTTAAAAGTTTAATACAGGAAGGTAAAAACTTTTTTGCTGCTTTTGCGGTTATATCTTTGCAACGAAATTAAGATCTGATGAAAAAGAGGCTGTTGATTATACTATTTGCTTTTTTATGTTTGTCCCTCTGGCAACATTCTGCAACTGCACAATGTTCTATCTGTACCAAAACAGCTTCACAGTTGGGTGAAAAGCCTGCTAAGGGAATGAACTCGGGTATTCTTTACCTTATGTTTACACCGCTTGCTATTGGCGGCTACCTGGGCTTTCGCTGGTGGCAGCGTGAAAAGCTGGTAATGGAAGATGAAGCTGCTGCAGACTGAGCCTCAAAAAACTTTCTCCTTGCTCGATTAAGTAATATGATAACAGTGAGCCTCCTGCTCAATCATGTTATGCAGTACAAGAGTGCGTTCCGATGAGGCATACGGAATTATGAACGCAAGGAACGATTAATAGTATTACTACGCCCGGGTCATAATTCTTTATGATTTAATGCTATTGTGTGTGCCGTCGCAGTATGGGGGTGTTTTGGTTTGCTTGCACTGGCAAAGCCAAACTTCTGCATCTTCTTCAGCGGTCATTTTTAAACTTTTAAGTTCGCAGTTTTCGGTGGTCTTATGTTTGCCATCGCAAAAGGGCTGGTTTTCACTGTGGCCGCAGGTGCACCATGCGTAGGTTTTTCCTTTCTCTAACTGAACACAGGCCGGTTTGCATTTTGCAACTTTAGGTTGAAACATTCTTTAATAATTTTTGGCAAAAGTAATGGCAATTGGATGCGTACCCGAATATTTTATGCCCGCTGTATGAAAGATTAATATACGGTTTTGATACCCGGCTGAAGAATAGGAATGAAGCTTTTCTTGTGTTCATAATTCCGTATGCCTCATCGGAACGCACACTTTAGGGTTCTGAACATAAGTGAGCTTTAGGAAAAAGGCGTTTTACCCGCGCTTTTGTGTACGCACAACTATTGCAACTACAATAGCGATTACTGAAAGAATGGTGTAGGCAATATTTGAACGTGTGGGTGATGAAGCGTTACTATAGTCATCGTCTGCTACTGTACCGGCTGCTTTATAAGTTACCCCAAAACCGAGTTCATCATCAAATTTTTTAATGCCGTTTAAAAATTCTTTTGCTTCGCCAGGGGCTGCATTATCTTTTAATGCCTGGTAATCGTATTTCAAAAATATTTTTTTATTGCTGTAAGTAAAATCAGCATCAAGTGTAAAGGCCGCACAACTTATTTTATCGTGAGAGTCTTCTACTTTCCATTTCTCCGGAAGATCGATTTCCACTTCTTCGTTATAGTGCGCCGGGTAGGTTAAACGTACCGGCATGGTACGCGAAAGGTCTTTAGGTTTCTGTATAATGCTGTTGATCATAAATGCGTATAACGATACTTTTTTTACGCCGTCTTTTAATTCCCATATTTTATCTATGTTATAATATTCGGTAGTGGTAAACTTGCCCGTGTTTTCATCGTCCTTAATTTTTAAACTGTCAGCTACCGTTGTTTCAGTAAAATAATTAGCGTAAAAATTCAAGAAGTTTTTTTGCATTTCATATATGCTGTTGTTCTTAAATTCATCTCTCATGTAATCAGCATAAGAGCCGGTGTATTCT
>JANXWM010000130.1 GCA_025351145.1 Chitinophagaceae bacterium | reverse complement strand
CTACCTGTTAAATGACTGCTCACCTAAACCCTGGTCCCCGATGTATGCCCATGTTATGTTTTGTGCATAGGTATTTAAAACATCTTTTATTTCTTCGGGTGTAACCATACTCATTCTTGCTGCAAGGTTTTCTGCAAGCTTCCAGTCGCCCATTATTTCAGCTTTGCCTAATTGATTGGTAATATCACTCATTACTTCCTGCCGTTTTGCGTAAGAAAGTAAATGGCTTTTTCGCACACTCTCTATTAGTTTATCATTATATGTTTTGCTTTTCATGTAAGAGAGTACAAAGCGCATGGCTTTTACAGTTTCCTCTGGCTGGGTAGTGCTGGCGTACATGGTTACATAAGAAATTTTTCCTTCTGACATGTTTGCAGAGGGTGCATAAGAAAGGTGTTTGTTTAAACGGATAACATCGAATAAAGCGCTGTTTAAAATGGTAACTGCAAGGCGAAAAGCAGGATAATCGGGGCTGTTTAAATTGGGGGCATTAAGGATGCCGGCAACATAATTGGTGGCAACCTGGCGGCTCTCTATTGTAGAAGCTTCTTGTGTAAAAAGAGGGTTTTCAATAGTTGCAGGCGTATAGGTTTTAGCGGGTATTGCTGCAAAAGCCGCGATTATTTTCTTCTCAAGATTTTCCTTAGAAATATTGCCGGCAACCACCAGGAACATGCGGTTTTTGTTGAGCAGGGTATTGTAATAATAGTCTTTTACTGCATCCCTGTTTAAAGCCTGCAGACTTGCCACAGTACCGTTGGGGTTAATGGCATAAGGCGTGGCAGCAAATGCAAACCCCTGTGCAAGTTGCTTTAACCGTACATCAGGGTTTGACAGACCACCTTTTAAATCATTTATTTTCTGCTCTTTTAAAAGATTGAATTTTTGTGTTTCAAACACGGGAGATGCGATAGCCGAAGAAAATAATTGCCATGCTTCATCCATATATCTTGAAATGCAGCTTAGTTTCAATATGCCGTAATCGTTGCTTGCATCACCATCCAGGTGCAATCCATATTCATCGGTCTGGTCATTAAAATCGTTGGCTGAAAATTTACTGGTACCACACTCTATTGTGCCCGAAAGTGCCAGTGATTCAATGCCTGCATCCGCAGCTGTATAATTGGATGACCCTCCCCTGAAATACATACTCATTACAAGCGTTTCTTTTTGGGTTTGCCGCAATATTACTTTTAGCCCGCTCACGGTAAATTCCACCGTATTGTTTTGTGCAAAACCCTTAGTAGTAATCAGCAACAGCAAGCATAAGCTGCCCACTCTGCTGAATTTTAAAAAAATAGATTTCATTATTAATTATTTAGAGAAATAGAAATTGGTATCTGTTTGCTGGTTAGCATCCCGGGGAACAATAAGGCCGGCACAAAAGGGCTTGCCTTTAATATACTTTCTTACATAATCTTTTATGTCCTGGCGGCTCACCTTATCCAGGTTTTCACGGTAAAAAGTATAATAGTCAGTGGTTGCACACGCCCACCAGAATGAAAGCAGGTGTACATATTGTTCTACTTCTTCGCGGTCTTCTACCTGGGTTATGTACAATATCTTTTTAGCCCGTTCAATCTGTTGGTCTGTAATATAATTGTCATCGTCCCACTGTTCAATTTCTTTCAGCATGGCCTGGTAACACTCTTTTATTTTCGATGGATTTGGCGAAACAGAAAATGTAATGGGCCCCACATATTTTTGAGAATAATAATTGATCTGTATGTCGTTTGCCAGCCCGGTTTCCTGCAGTGCCTGCGTTAATTTAGACATACGCTGGTTAAGTATATAAGAAAAAACATCTGCTGTATAAGTTGCCTTTATATCATTCCTCATATCAGGGCCCTGCCAACGCAATACCAGCAGGGGCGACTGTGCAAGATCAGATGCTATCACAACCTCGCTGCTTTTCTTTAATGGTTCTATTTCAGGTACCGGGTATTCTTTTGCAGGATCGAAACCTGAGCTTGCCCAGGAACCAAAAATATGTTCAGCTTCAGGAAAAATTTCTGAATGGTCAACATCGCCGGCAATAATGAGCAGGCAGTTATTGGGATAATAAAACTTGTTTTTAATGATCTCCATTTTCTCAGGTGTAGCCGACAGGATAACTTCATGATTGCCTATAACGTTTTTACGACTATAGTTCTTGCCCCAAAGCAGGTGGTTAATCGTATCTATCAGTACAAAATAAGGGTTCGATTCGTGCCTTTGAAATTCAGCATCTACTATCGGGTTCTCCTTCTGCATGTCCTCTTTCTTAAACCTTGGGTAGCGTATGGCAGAGTTCATAAACTCCAGCCCCTTTTCAGTATTTTCTTTTGGCAGCGTAAAGTAATAAGTTACATTTTCTTCAACGGTTTCCCCGTTAAAATTCATATCAAGCTTATCCACAGCGTTCATAAAATCTTCCTGGCTTCTGTAATCTTTATTCGACTTAAAAAACATGTGTTCATACAAATGGCTAAGGCCGTTATATTCGCTATCCTCTGTAAACGACCCGTTCTTACAGGCAATTTCAATAGTAGAAAAGGGAATGGTATGATCTTCCAAAACCATTACTTCTAATCCGTTTTCAAGTTTCTGGTAAAACACATGTTCCGGAACTTTTGGCTGTGCAAAGGCGGTAACAAAAAACAGGCAGGTAAAAATGAACAGCAATGGTTGTTTCTTATGCATAAGGTTGAATAAAAAGAATATCATATCCAATAAAAGTAGGTAAAGTAAATTTTAATTCTTAAACTTTTTATACTGCTGTTGGCATGCACGGCCCTGCCGCCACACAATGTTTTTTAAAGATGCCTGCAAAAAAAGAAATTATATTTTGTACCAGGCTTGGTAATAATAATTGTACATCCTTGCGTCGCACTCTTGTACAGCATAACTTTTATGAACAAAAAAGGCAGGCTGGTTTAATTAAATTACCCGGCAAATTTTAACGGAATAATTCCGGTGATATTATGAATGTTCATTAGATTTATAAAAATTATTTGCCATGAAAAAACTGCTCCTGTTATCCATTTTTTCTTTTGCAATTTTTATACTCCATGCTCAGGTTAATCCATCAGCAACTTATCAACAATACCTTTTACAAAAGCGTGGCTACAAACAGCAACAACCAATTGCTGTAACTAAATTGCTGCCACAAAAATTATTTTCCTTAAATAATAATAATGAAAATAATAATGATAAAAACATCGATAACATGCCCATTGCCGGAAATGGTTCTTTGAACTTAGCTTTCATTGAAAATAACAATAACGGGTTAGATATTTTCCAATCAACTCCCGACAATATATATGTTGCAAAACCAGATGCAACATTTTCCTCAAATATGCCATCGGTAACTTTCAAAGTAATTACACCTTCCATAAAAGCAAGGCCATAGTTGGTTATCCCAAATAAGGCTGCAATCTATTATACTAAAACGATCGAACTTCTGTTCGATCGTTTTAGTTATATGCTCTGTAAATTATCTTTTTTATTCCCGCAATCGGTTGCAAAATAAAAGCTGACGCAAATTCATTACTTTACAAAGTCTATTTTTCTACATTGCATCAAGTATAAATAATTTATTTCAATGGAGTCAAAACATTCAAAATCGCGGCGGTTATTTATCCGGAATTCAATCGGTGCTGTTGCAGCTTTTACTATTGTTCCAAGGTACGTACTCGGCAGGGGTTTTATAGCGCCAAGCGATCAGCTAAGCAAGGCAGTTATTGGTGTTGGTGGCATGGGCCGTAATCATTTTGCTTATGCAGGAACCCGTGTTGCAGCTATTTGCGATGTAGACCGCACCCATTTAAAAGAGGCGGCTGCCATGTTGCCACAGGGCGTAAAAACATTTACCGATTATCGTGAAGTACTTCAGTTACCTGAAGTTGATATTGTGCACATTGCTACTCCGCCGCATTGGCATGGAATTATCGCAGCAGATGCAGCCCGTGCCGGAAAAGATATCTGGTGCGAAAAGCCTATGACCAAAACCATTGGCGAAGGCAAACGGTTAATGGAAGCCGTGCAGCAGCATGGAAGAATATTCCGTTTAAATACCTGGTTCCGCTTTGAAGACAATTTTTATGGCATGAAAACCACAGTCAAACCCATAAAGAAATTGGTAGAAAGTGGTATGCTGGGTTGGCCTTTAAAAGTTACAGTAAGCAAGCATACGGGGTTCGACTGGAAGTTTTACTGGGTGGGTAAAACGAACCTCGAAGTAATGAAACCACCCGAAG
>JANXWM010000104.1 GCA_025351145.1 Chitinophagaceae bacterium | reverse complement strand
TTTGAAGCGGGTAAAGTTATATTTAATTTACTTAAAAATAATATTACTCCTAAAGACATCATGACGCGTAAAGCATTTGAAAATGCACTTACGCTCATCATGATATTGGGTGGCAGCACCAATGCTGTATTGCATTTTATTGCAATGGCAAAAAGCGTTGGTGTTGAATTAACACAGGATGATTTTCAAATGATCAGCGATAAAACGCCTGTGCTTGCCGACTTTAAACCGAGCGGCAAATATCTTATGCAAGACCTGCATGAACATGGCGGCGTTCCCGCTGTAATGAAATATTTATTAAGCAAAGGTTTGCTGCATGGCGATTGCTTAACCGTTACAGGCAAAACAATTGCAGAAAATTTAGCGGATGTTCCTGACCTTGATTTTGAAAAACAAAAAATTATTTACCCGTTGGAAAATCCTTTGAAAGCAACAGGCCATTTACAAATATTATACGGCAACCTCGCCGAAGGTGGCAGCGTTGCAAAGATCAGTGGTAAAGAAGGCGAACGCTTTGAAGGAACAGCAAGGGTTTTTGATGGTGAAAAAGAATTGATAGAAGGCATCAACTCACATAAAATAAAAGCGGGAGATGTGGTGGTGATAAGGTATGTTGGCCCACGTGGTGCACCCGGTATGCCGGAGATGCTGAAACCCACGTCGGCCATCATTGGTGCAGGCCTTGGCAAAAGTGTAGCTTTGATTACCGATGGCAGGTTTAGCGGCGGCACACATGGTTTTGTGGTGGGCCATATAACACCGGAAGCTTTTGATGGCGGACTAATTGGTCTGGTACACGACGAAGACATTATTGAATTAAATGTAGCTACCAAATCAATGACATTAAAAGTGAGTGAAGAAGAAATTGCAAAACGCAAATCAGCGTGGCAGCAACCTGCATTGAAAGCAACAAAAGGCGTTTTGTATAAATATGCAAAGCAGGTAACAACTGCTGCAGAAGGTTGTGTTACAGATGCCCCCACCCACTAAAGGGGAGAAAAGGCAATTAATACAATTATGAGACGGGCATTTGTTTTTCATGGGAGTCATCGTTGCGTCGCACTCTTGTACTGAAGAATATAAAGGAACAACTTAAATAATTTTAATACTCCCCTTTAGGGGATGTGGGCATGCAAATCATTAGAAGCATACAAAACAGAATTTATGAATTACGTGGAGAAAGGGTAATGCTCGACTTTGATTTGGCTGCTTTGTATGAAGTGGAAACTAAAGTATTAAACCAGGCAGTAAAAAGAAACATAAAACGCTTCCCCGAAGATTTTATGTTTAGGCTTACAAGAAACGAATGGCACAACTTGAGGTCACAAATTGTGACCTCAAGTTTACAAACCTTTGATAATCAAAATAATCAAAGGTCACAATTTGTGACCTCAGGCTATGGAGGGTTGAGATATTTACCTTATGCTTTCACCGAACAAGGTGTAGCGATGCTCAGCGGTATTTTGAACAGTGATAAAGCCATCAATATGAACATTGCCATTATGAGGGCTTTTGTTGAAATAAGAAAAATATTCTTGCGGCAAACTGATCTAAAAGAACAATTGAAAGAAATAAAAGAGCGGTTAGGGGAGCATGATGTACAACTGAACCAAATTTACGATGCGATGGAAAACTTATTAGATGAAAAAGCAGAGCAGCGAAAATGGGGAGAAAGGGAAAGGATTGGTTTTAAAAAATAAGAACAATGACAAATCAATATTTTACAGAACTGGCCGAATATAATTTGTGGGCAAATAATATTGTTTGTACCTGGCTCGAACAAATTACTGATGAGCAGTGGACACAAACTGTCGTCAGTAGTTTTAACAGCATACAGGAAACTGTACTGCATATTATCAGTGCTGAAAAAGCATGGCTGGAACGTTTCGAACATAAGCCTGTAGAATGGTTGCAGTTTGTTTATAAAGGTTCAAAAGAGGAACACATTGCTTTATGGAAAAAAACTTCTGAAAGCCTGAAAGATTTTATAGATGAATTTGACGAAAACAAATTTGAAAAAAACCTTGATTTTACAAGACTAAATGGCGATGCATATTCAATGCCGCATTACCAGTTGATTGCACATGTTATTAATCATGCAACATATCATCGTGGTCAACTTGTAACGATGTTGAGGCAGGTTGGTTTTATGAATGTTGGCTCAACAGATCTTTTAGGGGTTTACAGAAAAAAATAAGCAGATGCACCCGTTGCTCAATAAAGTTCAGAACGAATAAGTGAGTGACACACCAGAAGCTGAAAAAATTACAAATGCTGATAACAAAAAATATTTTATGAGTACACTGGAAGCATTAGAAGAAAAAATTGAAACGCCTGTTAAAAAAACAATTTCCATTACAGGAAGTGAAGCTGTTTTAGAGGCAATGATTGCAGAAAATGTGCATACTATTTTCGGCTATCCCGGAGGTGCCATCATGCCGATCTATGATGCACTTTATGATTATAAAGATAAATTAGAACATATCCTTGTCCGCCACGAACAAGGTGGAATACACGCTGCACAAGGCTTTGCGAGAACCTCGGGCAAAGTGGGTGTTGTGTTTGCAACAAGTGGGCCCGGCGCTACAAACCTTGTTACAGGTTTAGCAGATGCAATGATTGACAGTACACCACTCGTGGCAATTACCGGCCAGGTGTTTGCACATTTACTTGGCACCGATGCATTTCAGGAAACGGATGTAATCAATATTACCACACCTGTTACAAAATGGAATTACCAGGTAACGGATGCAACAGAAATTCCTGCCGTTTTAGCCAAAGCTTTTTATATAGCAAGAAGCGGAAGGCCAGGTCCTGTGCTGATTGATATTACCAAGAATGCGCAGATACAAAAATTCGATTACGAAGGTTATACCACATGTAACCATATAAGAAGTTACCGGCCAAAACCTATTGTTCGCAAAGAATATATTGCAGAAGCTGCAAAGCTTATTAATGCTGCAGAAAAACCTTTTGTTATTTTTGGGCAGGGTGTAATCCTTGGCCGCGCAGAAAATGAATTCAAAGCTTTTATTGAGAAAAGTGGTTTGCCTGCAGCATGGACCATACTTGGTTTAAGCGCATTGCCAACAAACCATCCGCTGAATGTGGGTATGCTCGGTATGCATGGTAATTACGGTCCAAATGTTTTAACGAACGAATGCGATGTATTGATTGCAGTGGGTATGCGCTTCGATGACCGTGTAACGGGAAGGCTGGACAAATATGCAAAACAAGCCAAAGTAATTCATCTTGATATTGACCCCGCAGAAATTGATAAGAACGTAAAATCAACCGTTCCTGTTTGGGGCGATTGCAAAGAAACTTTGCCACTGTTAACTGAACTTTTAGAAAAGAAAGATCATTCAGTTTGGCTGCAGAAATTCAATGAGTTTACAAAGAAAGAAAACGAGTTGGTGATATACGATGAGATGCACCCCGCCAAAGAAGAAATGAGTATGGCCGAAGTAATTGATGCACTCAACGAACTCACCAATGGCAATGCGGTAATCGTTACAGATGTAGGCCAGCACCAGATGATCGCCTGCCGCTATGCAAAATTCAACGAGTCAAAAAGCAATGTTACCTCGGGCGGATTGGGCACAATGGGTTTTGCGTTGCCTGCAGCAATTGGCGCTAAATATGGAGCGCCAGAACGCACTGTGGTAGCGGTTATCGGCGATGGAGGTTTTCAAATGACGCTGCAGGAACTGGGCACCATTATGCAGTTTGGCGCAGCCGTAAAAATACTTATTCTCAACAATCAATTCCTCGGTATGGTGCGGCAATGGCAGGAATTATTTAATTCAAGAAGATATTCTTTTGTAGATATTACGAGCCCCGATTTTGTGATGGTTGCAAAAGGCTACGGCATAGAAGGGCAATCTGTAAACAAGAGAGAAAATTTAAAAGCTGCATTAAAAGAAATGCTCGATCACGATGGTGCTTACCTGCTTGAAGTAATGGTGGGCAAAGAAAACAATGTGTTCCCAATGGTGCCGCAGGGTTGCAGTGTGGCAGAGATAAGATTAAGCTAAGCTCTGCGAAGTCTGGAGACTTCGCAGCATTTATGCGGCGAGTCTCAGACTCAGAGTATTTATTATGTAGAAATTTTTTATGAGCCAAACTACAGTAACACTATTAAACATCGTTGCGTCGCACACTTGTACTGTATAACATAATTGATCAACACGAGTAATCAATGCAACGTTCGTCATTGCGAGGAGGAACGACGAAGCAATTTCCTGGCAAAAAACAATACTGCAAGGAATTACGAACGACAAGAGATTGCTTCGTTCCTCGCAATGACGAATAGATTTCAGAACGTACAAGTGAGTGACACAAGGGACGATGAATAAAGAACAAATGATGGCAACAAAAAAATAAAATTATGATCGAACAAAAAAACTCAACTGCTTTACCCGGCTCCTCTTCAGGGGCGGGGGGGCGCCAGGAATATACCATAACAGTTTATACGGAAAACCAGATCGGTTTATTGAATCGCATTGCGATAATATTTACGCGCCGTAAAATAAATATTGATAGCTTGAATACTTCTCCATCAGAAGTAGATAGTGTGCACCGCTTTACCATTGTTATCAATGAAACAGAAGAAGTGGTAAGAAAGCTTTGCAGGCAAATAGAAAAGCAGGTAGAAGTATTAAAAGCATATTACAATACCAACGATGAAATACTCTGGCAGGAAATGGCTTTGTATAAAGTACCAACTGAAATAATTGCAGAAAAAGTAAAAGTAGAAAGATTGCTGCGCGAATATGGTGCAAGAGCAGTTGTGATTCGTAAAGATTATACAGTGTTTGAAACAACGGGTCAAAGGGAAGAAACAGAAGCTTTAATAAAAGCGCTGGAACCTTATGGATTAATTGAATTTGTACGTAGCGCCAGAATTGCAATCATAAAAGAAAGTCATGGCTTTCATGAAAAGCTTAAGGAATTTGAACAGGCACAACCTGGTGAAGATGTGGCAGAAAACGAATATTTAAGTAAACAGGACGAAGTCTTCACCATGTAAAAAAAATTGTATGACAGTTGGAATGGTCATTTTTCCGGGTTTAACGCAGCTTGATCTTACAGGCCCCTACGAAGTATTTGGAAGATTACCCAACACAGAAGTTCTTTTAATTGCGGAAAGCCTGAATGCGGTAAAAAGTGATTATGGTTTACTATTTATTCCAGATGCTACATTTGAAACTGCGCCACAGGTAGATATATTATTTGTGCCGGGTGGCCGGGGCATTTTTGATGCCATGCAAAATAAAAACCTCTTGCACTTTTTAAAGCAGCAAGCAGTAAATGCAAAGTACATCACCTCTGTTTGCACGGGTGCTTTGGTACTTGCTGCAGCAGGTTTATTAAATGGTTACAAGGCAACCACACATTGGCTGTCGTTAAATTTGCTGAGATTGTTTGATGTAGAAGTGCTTGAACAACGCGTAGTAGTTGACAGGAGCCGAATTACCGGAGGCGGGGTAACTGCGGGAATAGATTTTGGTTTAACTGTCGCGGCTGAACTATTCGGCGAGGATGTTGCCAAAGAAATTCAGTTGTTTATGGAGTATGATCCTGCGCCACCATTTAACTCGGGTTCACCAAAAACGGCGAATAAAGTAATCGTAAACCGGGTGATTGAGGATAGAAAAGATATTCAGCAGGCGAGAGAAGAAATGATAAAAAAGTTATTTGCATGACGATTGAAAAAGTAATACAAATCCTATTTATTCAATGAATAAATAGAAGTGCAGTATGAAAGAAGTCTGAATAGATAAAACCGTTTGCACATTGTTGAGTATTGATATAACAGTACAAGAGTGCGACGCAAGAAAAGCATCATAGTTATTCAAAAGCTGGGCTCATAAAAATTTTAAATAAACATTTAATAATTCCTCAATATCCATTTTGGAGCAGAGGGCAAAACAAAGCAACATGGCAGTATTAAATTTTGGCGGCGTGGATGAAAACGTTGTAACACGTGAAGAATTTCCACTCGCAAAAGCGCAGGAAGTTTTAAAGAACGAAGTAGTAGCAGTAATAGGTTACGGCGTACAGGGACCGGGCCAGGCACTGAACCAGAGAGACAATGGCATAAACGTAATTGTGGGCCAGCGCAAGAGTTCGAAAACATGGGATAAAGCAATCGCCGATGGCTTTGTGCCCGGCGAAACTTTGTTCGAAATTGAAGAAGCATTAGAGCGTGGCACCATCATCTGTTACCTGCTGAGCGATGCAGCTCAAATCGAGTTGTGGCCTACGGTTCAAAAACATTTAACACCCGGTAAAGCATTATATTTTTCGCATGGCTTTGGCATTACTTTTAATGAACAAACGG
>JANXWM010000071.1 GCA_025351145.1 Chitinophagaceae bacterium | reverse complement strand
TGAGCTTTATTTCCAGCAGCTTCATTTTTACTACTGTATGCCGTTGATCGTATTTAAGTTCCTTTTCGCCCAGTTGATTTTTATCAAGCATTTCCTGCAACTGAAAAAGTGCCGCAGCCTCATGCCTGCAAATTTCGCCCAGGTTATAAGGGCAGCCGCAACGTATCGAAATTGTTTTAGGGTCGCGGAATTTATTGATGTGCACTTTGTAATAGGTAGCATAAGCATCATCCCTTATGCGGAAAATAGCAGAATTCAGCAGGTCGTCATGTTCTATCAGCTCCGCATAGCCCGAAGCATAAATTTTTTTACCCCGGCGTATTACTTCATCGGTGCCGTTGTTATAAATGTGTTTTACTAAGTATGGTAAAGCCAAGCGATTTACAGTTTTTTTATTTACATGCAGCTTCAAACCCGCCCTTCAATCTCATCAATAAAGAAGGTTTTTGGTTCAAACAAGGCCAATTTGCAAAAGTAAAGGAATTATGCGCAGCCAGCGAAACGAAATAAGAAGTTTCTACATGAAATATCTGTTAAGAGAATTTATTTACCGGGCTAAGGTATAAGCATGAAACATCGTTGCGTCGCACTCTTGTACATTCGGATCAGGACTGAACAAAATACAATAAACCGCAGAGGCTCAAAGCTGCAGAGCAGTTGTATTGTCTTTAAGTCTCTTCGTCTCTGCAGTTAAAGCACCCGCTTCGGTTAAAGCTTCATAAAATATCCAACAGTACAAGAGTGCGACGCAAGGAACGATGATAGCTGCCCCTCTGTTGGTCAACAAAAAAACGGTTCAATTACAAACGCACGCCTGCTTCAATCTTTACAGGCAGGTAATTTTCTCTTGGCGGAATGGGGCAATTGTAGCCTTCGGTATAAGCACAGTAAGGCTGGTAAGCTTTGTTGAAATTGATGATAATTTTATCGCCGTAAGGTATCCTCAAATCAATATACCTGCCGCCGCCGTAGGTTTCTTTACCGCTCGTTGCATCACGGAAGGGGATGAAAAGATAATCCCTGTAATTACGGTCTTTGGTAAGGTCGATGTTCTGGTAAATATTAAGCTTGTATGGTTTGCCATGCAAAGAAAACTGCGCCTCAGCGTATTTTACGTACAGTTTTTTCTCTTTGCCGCTCGATGGCATTTCGAAGATTTTTTCGCCCGGCGTTTTTACAAATTTTGCAGTAACCATGTACTGCGTATCCAGCGCAAAAAACTTTATGCCGCCAAATTTTTCCCGCTCGGCAGGCTTTAAAGGAGAAGCCTTTGGATCTTTATACTCATTGATCAGCTCCTGCTGAAACCGGTTGATATCATTGATAATGCCAGAATCAATCTGTGCAAAAGCGTAATGCAAAACAAAAAGCAAAGCAACTATGCAGGTAAATTGTTTCATCAGTTAAAATTTATTCTTCCACATCATGCTCTCCACCGGTTTGCTTATCTGGCCGCTGTATTTGGCATCTTTTTTCTCATTGTATTTCACTTCAACTTCGCCATCAACCGGGAAATAGATTAGCTGGCCAATAGGCATCCCCTTATAAACTTTAACCGGTTGCTTTACAGAAATTTCCAGCGTCCAGTTGCCGCAAAAACCTACATCGCCTTTGCCTGCTGTGGCGTGAATGTCAATACCCAGGCGGCCTGTAGAAGATTTGCCTTCTAAGAAAGGCACATGCTCATGCGTCTCAGTATATTCATCTGTAACACCAAGGTAAAAAATATGCGGGTACAGTACAAAGCCATCTTCGGGTATTTCGAAATACTCTATTTCGTTGTGTTTTTTCGCATCTAAAATATGTTCGCGGTAAGTAGCCAGCCACTTTCCCAAATGCACATCGTAGCTGTTGCTGCCAAGGCAACCGCGGTTGTAAGGAACAAGTTTTATGGTACCCTTTTCTATTTCTTCCAGTATGCGTTTATCAGATAAAATCATTGCTATTTACGATTTATAGATTTCGATTTTTAAATACAAATTTTATGAACCAGGCTAAAGATTTTTATGGCATCAACTGTTGCGTCGCACTCTTGTACATTCGGAATATATTTCAGCAAACAGCCGGGGCAATCATCATTTGTTTTTCAATTCAGGCTTCTTTATCCGCGGCCGAAATGCTTAAAACAAATATTCTGCAAATAAATCGTAAATCTGCAATCTAAAATTGTAAATCTTCCAATGCCTTTGTTTTATCAACATAATATCAACGAGCAAACAAAACTCGGCATCTGGAAAATTGAAGAGCCGGAGGATTTTTTTCTCAGCGAAGTGCCGCTGAAAAGAGAAATTACGCACCCGCATAAACGGCTGCAGCATTTGGCTGGCCGCTACCTGCTCAAATACCTTTTCCCGGATTTTCCCTACGAAGAAATTGTAATTGCCGATACAAAAAAACCCTACCTGCCTTATGAGCAGTATCATTTTTCCATTTCTCACTGTGGTAATTACGCTGCGGCCATTGTAAGTAAAGAAAACAGAGTGGGCATTGATATAGAAATCCCAACAGAGCGTCTACTGCGCATCAGCAATAAATTTTTAAACGAAAAAGAAAGGGAACAGTTTTCTGTTTACAGTTTCGGGTTTCCGGTTACAACTTCCAAACTTGAGCATCTAACTGTTCTTTGGGGCGCAAAGGAAGCTGTATTTAAATGGTGGGGCTGGGGGAGTGTTGACTTTAGTGAACATATTTTACTGCGGCCTTTTGAGTTTGAAAAATCAGGATATATTGATGCAACATTTATCCGTTCACAGGAAACATTTAGTTTAGAGTTGCAGTACAAACTGTTTGACCAGTTGTGTTTGGTTTGGCTGTTTTCTGCTCAATAGAATTCAGAATGTACAAGTGTGCGACGCAAGAGGCGATGCCATAAAAATTGATAGCCGGGTTCATAAAACTTATAACAGAATATGAAAAAAATAATCGTTATCCTCCTTTTTCCCGTGCAACTTTTTGCACAGCATTTTACCAAGGCGGAAATAAGCCGCTATCAACTTCAGGCAAAGCAGGTAAGCATTATACGCGACAATTGGGGCATTCCGCATATCTATGGAAAAACAGATGCGGACGCAGTTTTTGGCTTACTGTACGCTCAATGCGAAGACGATTTTAAACGTGTTGAAATGAATTATATTGAAAAGCTTGGCCGAATGGCGGAAGTGAAAGGCGAACCAGAATTATACAACGACCTGCTGATAAGAATGATGATAGATTCTGCTGACGCCATAACGGATTACAAAAACAGCGCACCATGGTTAAAGAAACTATTAAATGCCTTTGCAGATGGCGTGAATTATTACCTCTATAAAAATCCTTTTGTAAAGCCAGCTTTATTGCAGCACTTTGAACCATGGTATCCTTTGTTGTGGACAGATGGAAGCATTGGCGCTATAAACACGGCGGATATTACGCCAGAAGAGCTGGGCAATTTTTATACAGGAAGCAATGAGCCAGTTGGCGCAATAAAAAAACAACTTTCGAATGATGAAGACCTTACCGGTTCTAATGGTTTTGCATTTGCACCTTCAATCACAGAATCTCATAATGCAATACTTTATATTAACCCACATGTCACTTTTTATTTCCGTCCAGAGGTACAGATGGCAAGCGATGAAGGCCTCAATGTTTATGGCGCTATTACATGGGGACAGTTTTTTATTTACCAGGGATTTAACGAACACTGCGGCTGGATGCACACTTCAAGTGCTGTTGATATTGCAGACCTCTATATAGAAAAGATCAGTAAGAAAAACAACGAACTTTTTTATGAATACAATAAAGTTTTAAAACCTTTAAAAGAACGAAAGATTGTTTTGAATTATAAAGTTGATAATAAACCTGAATCAAAAACGATCACTGCATACTTTACAGGCCACGGCCCAATTATGACCAAACGAAACGGTGAGTGGCTGAGTATGAAAGCCAATAACCGTTCGACGGATGGATTGATACAAAGCTGGCAACGCACAAAGAGCAACAGCTTTGCATCGTTCAAAAAAAACATGGATATACGTGCCAACACCAGTAACAATACAGTGTATGCAGATGCCGAAGGAAATATTGCTTACTGGCACGGAAATTTTATGCCTGTGCGTGATAAAAATATTGACTGGAGTAAGCCCGTTGACGGCACCACTTCAGCAACAGAATGGAAAGGTTTGCATACCGTTGATGAAACCATTCATATTTACAACCCGGCAAATGGATGGTTGCAAAACTGCAACTCAACACCTTTTACAGCAGCAGGAAGCAACAGTCCCAAAAAAGAAAATTACCCGGCATACATGGCACCTGATGGTGAAAACTTTCGCGGTATAGATGCTGTGCGTGTCTTGAGTAAAGGGAACAATTATACACTCGACAAAGTAATCGCCGCGGGCTACGATACTTATCTCGCCGCGTTCGAAAAACTGATCCCTGCATTGGTAAATGCATTCGATAAAACTGTTCAGAAAAATGATCCTTTATATGGTCAGCTTGTTGAGGCTGTTTTAACTTTAAAGAACTGGGATTTGCATACATCCGAAAACTCTGTAGCCACAGCTTTGGCGATTGAGTGGGGGCAAAAATTATTACCCAAAATATTAAGCAGTACTGAAGATTATGAAGATATAGACCAGGTAGAAAGAACAGAAAGATTTGCTTCATCAGCAACGGCAAAAGATTTACTGCAGCCATTATCAGAAGCAATTAATGAAATGGAAAATAAATACGGTACATGGCAAACAGCCTGGGGTAGCATCAACCGCTTTCAAAGAATATCCGGCGATATTGACCAGCAGTATAATGACAGCAAGCCAAGTTTACCGGTTGGCTTTGCTTCCTCGGCATGGGGGCAGTTGCCTTCTTATACAAGCCGTTATTATCCCGGCACAAACAAGCGTTATGGCATTAATGGCAACAGTTTTATCTGCGCCGTAGAGTTTGGTAAAAAGATAAAAGCAAAGTCGTTGCTGGCTGGTGGCGAAAGCGGTAACCCGGCCTCTCCTCACTTCAGCGACCAAGCTTTAATGTACACGCAAGGAAAATTTAAAGATGTGTTGTTTTATAAAGAAGATGTACTTAAACATGCAGAAAAAACATATCATCCCGGCGAGTAGGCAAAACAATATTTTGAAGCCGGCATGAGGTTTTCATAGCATCAACTGTTGCGTCGCACTCTTGTACTTTATAACACTAATAAGCTTTTGGCTGCACTAACAGCTAACCACCGCCGCCCAAAGCCCCGTAAAGAACCGAACGTACAAGAGTGCGACGCAAGTAAAGTTTCATAGAACTTCAAAAGCCTGGTTCAAAAAAATAAACAGCATAAAAATATTTACAAATAAGACCTATCTTTCTGCAAATATTTTTACAATGAAAACGATTGATATGCCTGGAATAAAAAAATTAATATTCTTTATGGTGCTGCTGATGGGCACGTCTGCATTTTCGCAGGAAATTGGTGTGCAGTTTTATACTTTTCGCGAACAGTTTAAAAAAGATGTGCCCGGCACTTTGCAACTGATTGCCAAAATGGGGATTAAAGAAGTAGAGGGTGGCGGCAGTTATGGTTTGCCCGATGCTGAGTTTAAAGAAATGCTGAAGAAGAACGGGCTTAAAATAATAAGCGTAGGCGCAGATTTTGACGAGCTTGCAAAAGACCCGCAAAAGGCTGTTGATGAAGCAAAAAAATACGGGGCCAAATATGTAATGTGCGCCTGGGTACCTCATGCAAAAGAATTTACGATTGACGATGCAAAAAAGGCCGTTGAAGTTTTTAATACTGCCGGCAAACTGCTTGCAGCAAATGGCATTAAGTTTTGCTATCATGCGCATGGATACGAATTCAGGCCTTATGGCGACAGTAATTTATTTGATTACTTAATGAAAGAACTCAACCCTAAATATGTAAATTTTGAGATGGATGTTTTCTGGATGAAACACCCCGGCCAGGATCCGGTTGCATTGCTGGAAAAATACCCTCACCGCTTTTTACTTATGCATTTAAAAGACCGTAAACCGGGAACACCCGGCAACCTTGATGGCAATGCAGATGTAGAAAGCAATGTGGTGCTTGGCAGCGGCGATGTGGGCATTGCAGCCATTATGAAAGCAGCAAAAAAAGCCGGTGTTGAACATTATTTTATTGAAGATGAATCGTCCCGTTCTGTGGAGCAGGTACCGCAAAGCCTGGCGTATTTAAAAACGCTGCCGGTTAAATAAAAAATTAAACTTAGGCTTTACCCTTTTAATCAACCGTCATGAAAACTATTCTGCTTGTAATTCTGGCAATCTTAATAATGTCTGCTGCGTACGTTAATTCAAAAAATACAGCAGCAAAAAATACATCTGCAGAAGCTGCAAAGCAAAAAGCACTGTTCTATAAACAACAGTTTGCTTTCGGCTGTAGTCCTGATATAACACTTTTCGATGTAGAAGATACTGCCAACAGCATTCCTCTTCTCGAAGGTTGGGGACACTACAAAATGCCTGTAACCACTACTAACGACAGTGCCCATATTTACTTTGAGCAGGGCATTAATATGTATTATGGTTTTCATATTATTGAATCGCTGGCATCGTTTGATAAAGCCACACAGTTTGATCCCAATTTTGCAATGGGTTACTGGGGCAAGGCGCTGGCTTATGGACCAAACATAAACGATCTTGGTTATGCAGCATCTCCAGATGCATTAGCGGCAATACAAAAAGCAAAAGAATTAAGTGGTAATTCAACTGCGATTGAAAAAGCTTTGATAGGTGCCATGCAGGTGCGTTATACTGAAGATACTACTCAAACAAGGGAATATCTCAACCAGCTTTATGGAGATGCTATGAAAAAAGTGCATCTGCAATTTGCTGCTAATGCAGATGCCGCTGCTTTATATGCAGACGCCCTTATGGTGCAGCATCCATGGGATTTATACGACAAATACGGCAAGCCAAAAACCTGGACACCCGAAATTGTAAATACGCTGGAAGCCTTATTAAAAAAACATCCCAGGCATCCAGGCGCAAGCCATTATTATATTCACGCCATTGAAGGTTCTGATCATCCGGAAAAAGGGTTGGCCGTTGCAAAACAGCTGCCTGAGCTTATGCCCGGTGTATCGCATGTTGTGCATATGCCCTCGCATATATACATCAGAAGCGGTTATTATAAAGAAGGAATGGATGTAAATGAACAGGCCGTAAAAAGTTATTATACTTCCTTAAATAAATATAAACCTGTAGCTGGTGGTGCTTTCCTTTATCTTATGCATAACCTGCACATGCAGGCCACCTGTGCCAATATGGATGGAGAATATCCGGCATCTTTAAAATTATCGAACGACTGCAAAAAAAGCTTTGACAGTACTTTTATGAAAGCGCCGGGATACGATGGTATAAGTCTCCAATATATTTACATGACTCCATATTTTACGTTGATACGTTTCGGCAAATGGGATGAGATTCTTAACACTCGTTCCTTACCGGAAGCTTATGTTTATGCGAATCTTATCTGGCATTATGGAAGAGGTCTGGCTTATGCCCGCAAACACGAGCTCCAAAAAGCAAATGCAGAATTAGATTCAATCCGCATTGCAATGAACAACCCGGGGCTACAGGATCATCCCGCTGCATTTAACCCCGGAATTGCAGGTGCACGGGTTGCAGAAAAATTACTGCAGGGCGTTATAGCCGAAGAGAATAATGATCTGGATGGGGCCATAGATATCCTGCAGGATGCCCGTGACCAGGAAGATAATATGCTGTACAATGAACCCAAAGACTGGGTGCATCCCGTTCGCCAATATCTTGGCAATGTATATTTAAAAGCCGCAAATTTTAAACAGGCAGAGCAGGCATACCGTGAAGATTTAAAAGTAAACCCGCACAATGGATGGTCTTTAACCGGTCTTGCCACAGCATTAACGAAGCAAGGCAAAAAAGCAGAAGCCACAGCTACACAAGCCCTCGCAGTAAAGGCTTTTGAAAGAAGCGATATCAAAATTACCACCTCCGTTTTTTAGTTTTTTTTGGGCCTGACAAAAGAATATAAATGAAGCTTCTCTTGCGTCGCACACTTGTACTACTGTAACTTTATTCAGCTTTCAACAGCCAGAACCTCATTTGCAAGAAAGTGTTTTTTCCAAAAACTTCGCGATCTACACACTGCTGAAACCCTTGCCAGTCGTACAAATGAGTGACACACGGAACGCCAAATAGCAATCCTGACGCTGGTTTCACCTATACAAATAAAAATAACAGCAAAATTTTTATTGAAAATCAACTTGTTACAAGGGTTCAATAAAAATAGTTTATAAAATACTTGGTGGTGTAAATGCATGCCTGCACCTTTGCTGCCCATTTAAATCTGGCGGGATAGCGCCGGAATAATTAAAACAAATTAAGATGAGTAAATTACATTTCACAACCAAACATGCGAATGAGGCTACCGTAGAACGTAACTGGTACGTTGTAGACGGTACTAATCAAACCGTCGGTCGCATTAGCTCTAAGATCGCTTCTGTTCTTCGCGGTAAGAACAAAGCATATTACACACCACACGTAGATTGTGGCGATTTCGTGATTATTATCAATGCTGAAAAGGTTCTTTTCACAGGTAATAAATTTCACGACAAACAGTACATTAACTACTCTGGTTTCCCGGGTGGTAAAAAAGAAGAAGCTGCGCAGGACCTTATTAAGCGCCGCCCCGAAGTGGTGATGGAAAGAGCCGTAAAAGGAATGCTTCCTAAAAACCGCCTTGGCCGTAAGATGTACAAGAAACTGTTTGTTTATGCCGGTGACAAACATCCGCATACTGCACAACAACCTAAAGAATTTAAATTCTAAAATTCCAAAATTTATATAATGGAAAAGCAAAAAAATGCTGTTGGCCGTCGTAAAGAAGCTGTAACCCGTGTGTTCATCAGCAAAGGCGATGGTAAGATCATTGTAAACGATAAAGATTACAAAGTTTATTTTTCACTGGCTTACCTCCAGAACCAGGTGGTTGCACCTTTCAAAGCCATTGAAGCAACCGATAAGTTTGATGTAAAGATCAACGCAACCGGCGGTGGTGTTAAAGGACAGGCCGAAGCAGCTATGCTGGGTATTGCCCGTGCATTGCTCGAGGTAAACCCTGAATACCGCCCTGTTCTTAAAGCGGCAGGTTTACTTAAACGTGATCCGCGTGGTGTTGAACGTAAGAAATTCGGTCACAAAAAAGCACGCAGAAGCTACCAGTTCAGCAAGCGTTAAGCCCCCATCCCCTAAAGGGGAGAAGAGCATTATTTTTAATACAATAAGATATTTTAAACATAATTGCTTTCAAAAGCCCCTCCTTCAGGAGGAGTTTGGGGAGGCTTCAAATAAAAAATAAAATGGAACAAAATACTTCTTTACAACAACAGTTGCTCGATGCTGGTGTACACTTTGGTCACTTGAAAAAGAAGTGGAACCCAAAGATGTTGCCTTACATCTTCGCTGAAAAGAAAGGAATCCACATTATCGATCTTAACAAAACAGTTGATGGTTTGCAGGAAGCTTCTGCAGCGCTGAAACAAATTGCAAAGGCCGGTAAAAAGATCATGTTTGTAGCTACCAAAAAACAGGCTAAAGAAATCGTAAGCGAATGCGCTATGAAAGTAAATATGCCATTTGCTACTGAACGCTGGTTGGGTGGTATGCTTACCAACTTCAATACTGTTCGCAAGAGTGTTAAGAAAATGCAGAGCATTGAAAAAATGCTGAATGATGGCAGCGCAGAAAGCTTAACAAAGAAAGAGCGTTTAACGCTTACCCGTGATAAAGAAAAAATGGAAAAAGTATTGGGCGGTATTGCTCAACTTGGCCGTTTACCCGCAGCTTTATTTTTGGTTGATATAGGCCACGAGCATATCGCTCTTGCCGAAGCAAAACGTTTGGGCATCACAACATTTGGTATGGTAGATACCAATTGCGATCCTAACAAAGTTGACTTTGCAATACCTGCAAATGACGATGCAACAAAATCAATCGCCATCATTACAAACTATATCGTAGCAGCTATTGCCGAAGGTGCAGCAGAGCGCCAGGCAGCAAAAGAAGAAGATGTAGAAGAAGTAGATAACGAATCGGAAAAGAAAGCAGCACGCTTGCAGGCAGAAGCCGAAGCTGAGGCCGCACGAGGCGGCCGTTCACGTGGTGCGGGTGGCCCGGGCGGTGCAGGCCAGCCTAAACGCAGGGTACCTGGCGGTGCAAGCCGCAGACCACAGGCTGGTGGAAGCGGACCCGGCGGTGGAAGAAGGTAATAATGCAATTATTGATAACTGGGTCAATGGTCATTATTAATAAGTGATTATTGACCCAGCTTTTTATAATACCATTAAGCATCCGTTGCGTCGCACTCTTGTACTGTATAACTTAATGCAGCAAAAGCGAAGATCGCCACAAAGAAGTGCTTGTAAATTTTATGTTGCCTAACCCGTGATTGATATTTAATTAACATCAACCATTTCTGCAACAAAATAATTTTGCAAACCGTTTCAACAAATATTGATTCAAAATTTCAAAATAAAAATATATGTCAACAACAGTAGCTATCACAGCCGCAGACATCAACAAACTACGCCAGGCAACAGGTGCCGGTATGTTAGATTGCCGTAAAGCATTAACAGAAACTAACGGTGATTTTGAAGCAGCCATCGACTGGTTGCGCAAACAGGGCCAGAAAGTTGCCGCAAAACGCAGCGACCGTGAAGCCAAAGAAGGTGTGATCATCGCAAAAACATCTGCTGATAATAAAACCGGGTTTATAGTTTGCATAAGCTGCGAAACAGATTTTGTAAGTAAGAATGCCGACTTCGTTGCTTTTACACAAAGCATCGCCGATGCAGCTGTGGCTAACGACGTAAAAAGCGCAGAAGAATTAAGCGAAGTAGTGATTGGCGGATCCAAGGTATCTGACATGATCAATGATAAATTAGCTTCTATTGGTGAAAAAATAGGTATTGCAAGGTTCGAAAGAATCGAAGCTGCTTATGTTGCGTCATACATACATGGTGCATACCGTATGGGTGTATTGGTTGGTTTAAGCAAAGAAGCAGCCGAAGCCGGTAAAGATGTGGCCATGCAGATTGCTGCAATGAATCCATTGGCTGTAGATGCTGAAAGCATACCAGCTTCAACCATTGAAAGAGAAAGAGCGATTGTTGTAGAAACAATGAAAGCTGATCCTAAAATGGCAGGCAAACCCGATGAGATGATTGGTAAAATAGCTGAAGGTAAACTGAATGCTTTCTTTAAAGAACAAACTTTACTTGCACAGGCTTTTGTAAAAGATCCGTCTAAGAGTGTAGCAGAATATTTGAAGAGTGTTGGAAGTGATTTAAAAGTAATAGAATTTAAGCGTGTGGCTTTAGGATAATTGTTCAATCGATTTATAAATTAAAAGGGAATGATCTTAAGATCATTCCCTTTTTTATTTTTACAATATGGAACAGCAATACTTCGATGTAAACAAAGAAGCCTGGAACAAAAGAACCACCGTTCATAAAGACTCTGAATTCTACGATCTTCCTTCTTTTAAAGCAGGCAAATCTTCACTTAATAAAACAGAACTCGAAGAATTAGGAAACGTAAAAGGCAAAAGCCTTTTGCATCTGCAATGCCATTTCGGAATGGATACTTTGAGCTGGGCAAGTGAGGGTGCAATAGTAACAGGGGTCGACTTCTCCGATGAAGCAATAAACACTGCAAAACAACTGAGTGCTGAACTCGATATACCGGCAAATTTTATTTGTTGCAACGTATACGATACACCACAGAACGTTCATGCACAATTTGATATTGTATTTACTTCTTATGGCGTTATTGGCTGGCTGCCCGATCTGGATAAGTGGGCTGAGGTAACTGCAAAATCATTAAAGCCCTGTGGCATATTTTATATGGTTGAGTTTCACCCCGTAGTTTGGATGATGGACGATAATTTTACTTTTATTAAATATCATTATCACAACGAATCGGTTATTGCTGAAGAGCAAACCGGCACTTACACCAACAGGGATGCGGACATTCATTACAGCGAATACTCATGGAACCACAGCATAAGCGAGGTGCTGAATGCTTTAATAAAATATGGCTTAAACATTCAGCATTTTAATGAGTTTAGTTACAGTAATTACAACTGCTTTAATAAAACGGTAAAGGGCGAAGATGGCTTTTGGCGTATAGCCGGTTTAGAAAATAAAATCCCTATGATGTATTCAGTTAAAGCTGTAAAAAGTTTATTGTAAAGAAAGAAAATTTATGAACCCGGCATTTATTTCTTTGTGGCATCGTCTCTTGCGTCGCACACTTTTACAGCAGAATATACAGCAGCTTTCAACAGCCGTACCCGCCAGTGCAACATGCTGCAGAAACCGAACCTTAAGATCAAAGAAGTTACGAACGTACAAGAGTGCGACGCAAGTAAAGCTTCATAGAATTTCTGCGGTCCGGTTCAAAAAAAATTATACTTTTTGTTTAACTACCACATCGGTACTTGCCCCGGCTAATTCAATATTGTTTTTATTGAGCAGGTCAATAACAGCAAAATTTATGGCTTCGCGCAATGCTATAAAATCGCTGAGGGTTTGGTGCATGCCTGTATAATATTCAACAGAAATAATGTGTGCGTTTTTGCCGGTATCGCTTAAAAAAACAGTACTGGTTTCTATGGCTTCCTGCTGCAAAATATTTTTTATTGCAGGAATAATTTCTTTTAGCTGTGCAGCCGTTGCCGATAAATCTATCTCTAATTTTATTTCGGCCCTGCGTTGTGTACGCAGCGAAATATTATCGAGGATTGTATCAACCATTTGTTTGTTTGGAACAGTGATATATGTTTTATGATCGGTGCGGATACGGGTACTGCGCAACCCTATTTTTTCTACAGTTCCGGTAAAGCCCTGCACTTTTACAAGATCGCCTGTGGTAAAGGGTTTATCGAAGAAAATAATGAAAGAAGCAATAAGATTTTCAAGGCTTTCTTTTGTGGCTAAAGCAATGGCTGCTCCCACAAGGCTTAGGCCGGTGATGAGTTTACTTATATCGTAATTAAATGTAAAGCGGAGCAGCAGCATTACGCCAATAATGTAAATGATCACTTTAAAAAAATCGCGAAAGAAAACAACGAGTTGGTTGTCGCTTTGATCAGTAGTAAGGTTTGCCTTTTCTTCAAAAATAATGGCCACATACTTTACAAACCTTACGCAAAGCCGGATGAACAGGTATATGAGCACGGTATGCACAACAGCATCAAGGATGTCTTTTATTGATGCTTTGTAAAAAGTAATATTTAATTCCGCAGGCATTGATAATTTATCCAGCGAAATAATAATGATGAGAAAAAAGATAAAGTCATCAAGCGGCCCGATAATAAGATCAATAAATTCTTTCTTATGAAAAGATTTGCCTGGCTTTGAAAACAGCCTGAAAATGAGACCGGCAAAATATTTTGAAAGAATGCGTTTAATAATAAAAGCGATAACGATAACGCCAAATACTTCAAGATACAATGCTATAGTATTGCCGAGGAACTGCGTTTGAAGGATATCTTTCATTGCTTTTTATTTACATGATGCGGTAAACAGATAAACCATCCGCTGTTAGTACAAATACCCTGTTTAAACGCCGCTGTATTTTAACAGCCTGTGCAAAGTTAATGTTGGCGGCTACCTTAATCTCACTGAATGTTTTTCTGTTGTGCGCATAAAAATACAGGGAATCATGGCCGGAGACATTATCATTTTCTGCATGCACATCTTTCCAGCCGGGAACATCAATATGTTGTTTGTATGTACCGTAATAATCAAATACCAGCCAGCCCTTTTTTTCATCGTATAAATACAACAATCCATCTGCATCAATCATTTTTGAAGGGCTGTATGGCTCAGAAAATAAAATTCGGAAGTCGGGTGATTGAAGCAAAACGTTTCCATTGTCATCAATCTTTTTAATGGCGTTATCCAGTTCATCAAATACCCAGTAATTATTGTCGTAGCTCTGTGTTACGGCTTTCGCCTGCATTATACCTGCTGTGCGCAAATCAATTGTGTTTCGTGTATTAAGGTAACGGTCCAGTACAAGCAGCGTGGTAAAATCTTTGTAGTAAACGGCTATTTTTAAAGGGTTGTTTACATCGAGCAGGTAGATATCGCCGTAGCGCCTTACATTGTTGAACACAGCAACTGAATCAAAATTTTGATTTAATTTTTTTACCTGATTTTTTTGGATAACAAGAAAAATATTGCCGAGATTATCAGTATAAAAATTAGAGAAGTTACCCTCTATTTTTTTTTCATACTGCAGCTGCAAAGTTGTATCGCCAGCTGCATTGGCTGCAGGCATAAAAAAAATAATACAAAACAGTATGGCGGTTAATTTTCCCATTTTTTAAGTTGCATATCACTGCCATCAAAAACGGCATAAGTAAAATCGCGTATCCAGTCGCCAAGATTTATATAGCGGCTTTTGTTATTTAACGTATAGTCCATCGGAAAATGCCTGTGGCCGAAAATAAAAAAGTCATAATGTTTTTTTGCCAATACTTCCCTGCAATAAATGATGAGCCATTCTTTGTCTTCGCCTAAAAACTTTTTATCGCTCTGCATTGTTTTTATCCTGCTCTTGCGGCTAAAATAATTTGCAATGCCTATACCCCAGGTTGGGTGCAACTGGCCAAAAAACCATTTACATGTTTTACTCCTGAAAATTTTTTTCAGAAATTTATATTTGTGATCGCCGGGGCCTAAGCCATCACCATGCCCAATGTAAAATTCTTTACCGCTGTATTCAAAAATTTGGGGTTCATGATAAACAGGTATATTCAGCTCTTTTTCAAAATAACCATTCATCCACATATCGTGGTTACCCATAAAAAAATGAATAGGAATGCCGCTGTCTGTTATTGCTGCAAGTTTGCCAAGCAGCCTTGTATAACCTTTGGGCACTACAGTTTTATATTCGTACCAGAAATCGAACATATCGCCAACTATGAATATTTCTGCGGCATCGTGGCGTATGCTTTCAAGAAAAGCAACTACTTTTTTTTCACGCACTAAGCTGCTCTCATAATCTGGAACGCCGAGGTGAAAGTCAGAAAGAAAATAAATTTTTTTGCCGGGTGCAATGTTCATTCCTTACTGTTTATTTTTCTGTTGAAAATATTCCAGCACATCTCCGGATTTAATTACAGGCTTGCCTGCTGTATCGCCATTGAACCAGTAAACCCAGGCATGAACTTCCTTATTGCCATCGGTTATAACATGCGTTAATTCTCTGCGGAATAAGGGATCTTCTTCCTCCTCTGCATTTACACCTTCGTAATCATCAAGCTGCCCAATGGCCCATGAAAATTCATCCTCATTGTTAATGGTATATAATTCGCCGGTTATAAATGATTCCGCTGTTGTGGGTGTTGCGGCAGGGTATTCGCCCATATCTGTTAATATACCCCGTATTTTTCCGTTGCATACAAAAGAAAAATAATGGCTTATGTACCGGTAAGCCGGGTGGTGAAACCCGCTGCGTAAAGAACCATACACGAATAACTGATCATTTTTCTGTTCCATAATCAACCCCTTTTTTTAGCTGAAAATATTTTGTAGCCTGCCTGCATTACTACTATTAAACTTTTCTTGCTCCCGAAGCTTCGGGAGCGCTCTTGTACGTTAGTAATTCTATTGAGCAATTCCAGTGCAGCACCGTAATATAGATGGCAATTTTTAATGTACCGCTGTGCCGAACAATAACGCAATTTATTAATGAATTAATGAGCCAGCAAGGTATAATTTTTAAAGTTATACAGCAGCATGATTAAGGTTAGCATATTATAAACACGATGCACATATTTGCTCAAAAAAGTTATGGTGTACAAGAGTGCGACGCAAGGAACGATGCTATGAAACACTCAAGCCCGGTTCAAAAATGTATTTCTAAAAGATGGGATTGCTTACTTTGTTCGAAATAATAAGGAGACTTGTATTGAGCGAATAATAATTTACCGCTCAATTAAAAAGCAAAATACTTCTTTTGGGCCATGCACCCCAACGACCAGCGTTTTTTCAATATCCGCAGTTCTGCTTGGGCCCGTTGCCAAAGTAATAAGCGAGGGGAGATTTTCGGGATATTTATTTTTTAAAAGGCTAAGTGAATCTTTTATATCGTATACCATTTGATCGGTGTACGCAATGCAAATATGCACAGGCGCATACACGCTTACCGTGCGGCCGCTTTGCTGTGCACTGCTGAGTACGATGCTCCCGGTTCTTGCTACGAGGCATTCGCAGCCGGTAATGGATGCATCGCAATTGGGAAGATCATTTGTATATGTTTGTTTAAAACCTGAAGCTGATAAAGTTTGCTTTAATGCATCTTCCCGGCAGTAAATATTTTCCCATTTACGTGTTTCGAAAAGCAATTGCAGTTGCTGCACAAGTTCTTTTTCATTAAAGCAGAAAGAAAACCTGCCAAGCAGTTTGGTAAAGTTTTCGGCAAACTCCACTTCAAGCTCCTGCGAAGACGGCTGAAAAACACTTTCTGTTCCTTCACTTAGCGGAAACGGAACAGGCACTGGTGTGCTCAGTGCCTGTCTTATCTTTTTTAAAATGGTTTCTTTTGAGTTGGATACTTTCATGCTTCTTCTGATTTCAAAGGAGGTATGTGAATACCACTGTCGTAAGGCGGAACACCTTCACTTACAGAACCGCTTCCTGAGTGATGTTCTTCTGTTCCATTAGTGTCAACATCTAAAAGTTTTTTTTCCTCATAAGGCCTTTTACCAATCAAAGCTTCTACATCGCTCTTAAACAAAACTTCTTTTCTCAATAATTCTTTTGCCAGTTTTTCAACTTCTTCCTTTCTGAAAGTCAGAAGTTTTTTTGTTGTTTCATAAGCTTCGTCTATAATTCTCCTCACTTCTTCATCTATCAGTTTGCCTGTTTCTTCGCTATAAGGTTTGGTAAAAGTATTTTCCTGTGTAGGGTCGTAAAAACTTACGTTGCCTATCTTCTCGCTCATGCCATACATGGTTATCATGGAATAAGCGATTCTTGTAATCTGCTGCAGATCGTTTGATGCACCGGTAGAAATCTTTCCAAAGAATATTTCTTCACTAGCCCTGCCACCAAGCGTCATGCAAATTTGATCCATCAGCTGATCGGTATTGTACAGGTATTGTTCTTTGGGTGTGTACTGCGCATAACCCAACGCTGCCGTACCTCTTGGAACAATGGTAACTTTTAATAACGGATATGCATGTTCCAGGAACCAGCCGCATATAGCATGTCCTGCTTCATGATAAGCTATGATCTCTTTTTCTTCGGGCAGAATGATTTTATTTTTCTTTTCCAAACCACCAATTACCCTGTCGATTGCATCCTGAAAATCAGCCATATCAACTGCTTCTTTTCCTTTTCTTGCGGCTATCAAAGCAGCCTCATTACAAACATTTGCAATATCAGCACCTGCAAAACCAGGTGTTTGTTCTGCGAGTTTATGAATATCTAAGGTTTGAGAAATTTTAATAGGTTTCAAATGCACCAGGAAGATAGTTTCGCGTCCTTTTACATCCGGCTTATCTATAGAAATCTGCCTGTCAAAACGACCCGGACGAAGCAATGCACTGTCCAAAACATCAGGCCTGTTTGTAGCCGCAAGAATAATAACTCCTACATCTCCGCCAAAACCATCCATCTCCACCAATAGTTGGTTCAGTGTATTTTCTCTTTCATCATTACTCATGATGGCATTGCGGCCACGGGCCCTTCCAATAGCATCAATCTCATCTATGAAAATAATACATGGCGCTTTTTCTCTTGCAGTTTTAAATAAGTCACGTACACGGCTGGCACCAACACCAACAAACATCTCAACAAAATCACTGCCGCTTAAACTAAAGAAAGGAACCTGTGCTTCACCTGCAACGGCTTTAGCCAGCAACGTTTTACCTGTACCCGGAGGGCCAATTAATAAGGCACCTTTTGGAATTTTACCACCAAGTGCAGTATATTTTTTAGGGTTTTTCAGGAAGTCAACGATTTCCATTACTTCCACTTTGGCCTCATCCAAACCGGCAACATCCGCAAAAGTTACATTTACTTTTGCTCCCTTGTCGAATAATTGGGCTTTAGATTTTCCAATATTAAAAATACCGCCCGGCCCACCGCCACCTGCAGGACCACCCATTTTGCGCATTAATAAAACCCATAGCCCCACAAAAAGGAGTACTGTAAGTATGGTTTGGGCTATCGGCCCAAACAACTCAGCTTCACTTACCACTTTTTCGTCAACAGGCTTAACCGTTGGGTTTTGCTTGTAAAAATCTGCCATATTGGTATGATAGCTTTCCCAGTCTGTTACTTTAAATTCAAAAAGAGGAGCTGTAATATTACCATCAAGCGTTGCATCTTTAAGTTTTTGCTTGTAATATTCTTTTGCCTTCAAGCTATCATTGATGATATAAATTCTAACTGTTTGTTTATTGATAACAAGGTCTAATTTCAAAACATCTCCCTTGTCCAGCATATTCTGCTGAAATTCAAGTGATGAAATACTTCTGGAATCGGCAGTTCCATAACTGAGAAACTGGTACCCAATTAAAATCACAGCAATTAATCCATAAATCCAGTAAATACTAAAACGCGGGGTCTTCTTCCCACTTTTATCATCGTTATTCCTGTTCGTTAAATCAGGTCTTGTTTTATTATCTTCCTGTGCCATATTTTTTTTCTTATTTCCCGGAATGTATAAATGCTTTTTTGATAGAAAAGTTCTGTTGAATATTATAAAA
>JANXWM010000038.1 GCA_025351145.1 Chitinophagaceae bacterium | reverse complement strand
AATTGACGAAATACTAATCAAAGAGTATAATTTACAAAGTAAAATTCAGATTACTAAAACTCAACTTTATAACGATATTCAAAATATATTTTCAATAAATTAAGATGCCGCAAATTTGGTATAATTCAGATGAAGTAAATGTTTTTCAACCTGCAGTTGAATTAGCCTTAAACAATGCATTAGTAGCTTGTGGCTATGACGGTATCGCAGAGGTAGTACATAATCCTAATATACCTAACAGTACAACGATTCCTGATTGTGCAATCAGATTAAAAGCAAGTCAGCGTTTTGTTTTCATTGTTGAAGTAAAGAGAACGCAAAGAGATGTTGAATCACAGCGGTATCAAAATCAATCAAGGTCTTATGTCACAGATTTCGGAGGTCATTGGGAACCTGCATATCATAAATATTTTTGCGTAACAAATATCGAGAGGCTGGTTTTGCTTGCAGATAGACAAGGAGTTCCTTTGACAAGTTGTGTGCTTAAAGACAATCCAAAACAACATACTGTTTTTAACCCAGTAAATCATGATGCTACAGCATCCATTGCTGAACTTCAAACTACTTTTGAAAATATACTTCCACTAATCTTCAATCGGGTTGCACCAGATTGGGATAATAATTGGGAATTGGTAATCCAAAGTTTTCACAACAATTATGTTGCTCTTAAAAATTCGTTAGGGTATCCCGAAGCAGTTCGTAAGGAGTTAACTCTTTACGAACTTTTTAGGTTGCTTGCTTATGCCTACTTGAAAGATTTTTATACTCAAACGGCGAGTGCAAATGCAGCACACTTTCACAATTACCCACCGAATAATGCAACGTTGCCGCAGTTCACAAACAACTTAGCGAATAATTACAACAGGATAATCCAGTTAGATTTCAGACAGATTTTTACTGACCACCCGAACCAAGGACAAAGAATTTTTCCTGATAATTTTTCAGCTAACTATTTACAATATTTCAAAAACTTAATTCAATGCTTTGTTCAGCACAACAGCAACGCAGTTGCTGACAACTCCTCACCTTCTTATGTTTTCAACCTTCTCACTTCAAAAATTTACGATAGAGAAGAATTGCATCGTAAAGGAAAAATCATGTCCGATGCTGAATTGTCAAACTTGTTGGCGGTTCTTTGCATTGATTCACATACTGCAAAAGTTTTAGACCCGGGTTGCGGAGACGGTGCTTTGTTGGATGCTGCTTACGACCAAATAAATTTACTTGCATCATCTGCCAATCAACTAAAAACACACAATCAAATTTTATCACAAATAGACGGAATTGAAATTGACCCTTTCCTTTCCCAGCTTTCCTCATTCAGACTACTCTCAAAAAATCTTGCTCAAGTAAACAATACCACAGTAGCCAATATTTTAATCGGTGATGTATTTCACAATGCAAAACCGAATCAGTATGACGTAGTAATTATGAACCCGCCGTTTCTTAGAAATGATAATCCCGATACCCCAATAACAGCAGCAGACAAAGCAAGAATGATTGGAGCTATAAATGCACAAGGATTAAATTGCTTTGTAACGAATGCATCTCAACCCAATCTTTACTTTTATTTCACAAATTTTATTTGGCAGTATTTAAGAGCAAATGGGAAGGCAGGAATAATCCTGATGACTAAGTTTTTGAACAATGAAGATGGAGAGCATTTGAAGCAATTTATTTCAGATAAAGTTGAAGCTATCATTTCCTACCCAAGAAAATATTTTGAGGATTTCGTAGTAACGACAGTTATTGTCGTTTTAAAGAAGGGAAACAACTCTCCAAATGTTTCATTTGTAAGAGTAGCCGATGAAAATGTATTATTGATTCCAGAGAACATTAAAGCAATTCTTGCTTTAAATGCAGATACAATAACAGCTTCATACAAATTGAAAGTCGTTCCAAGAAACAATCTTGTAGCAGCAGATAATTGGCGGCAGTATTTGCAAGACAGTAATTATGATAACTTCTCAAACTTAAATTTCTTAGTCAACATAGAACACCACTTTGGCGATGTTGGAAGAGGTGGTGCAGAAGCAAGCGGAGCATCAACAATTATCTTCCCGACATTTGATAATGCCGCAAATCATTATTTCGGTTTAGGAAAACGATTAACTACAGTACAGCAAAATGCAGGTGCAGTAAGGACAAGAATTGATATTCCAAGTGGGTTAAACGGAAATGTAAATTACGGTGTCCAAAATAATTTTGACCGCAGAAATTATGTTCTAACTATAAATGATATTGAATTAGACAAGGCATTTCATTTTCCAGCAAGAGCAGACAGAACCACTCTAAATGCTTTGCCAGCAGCACATCAAGCCAATCAAGATTTAGTTAATTTCTTTGATGATTGCGTTGCTGAATTTGGTTTAGTAAAGTGGGGCACCATCGTAAACAGTGCTTTTAGAAATACTATCATTCCAAAAATTCTAATCCCAAGAGCAGACAGGACAAAGCATTGTGTGTATTACAATCCACACAATCACAATTTAACTCTCTCAACAAATTTCTTTTACTGTAATGATTTGCAAAACCAAAATGCAAATGCGACTGACGAAGAACAGTATAAATTCATTACAGCATTTTTACTTTCAACATTTGGGCAAATTCAATTTGAATTAAACGCAAATAATCAAGAAGGTTTAAGAAAGTTAGAGGGCTTTCAAATCAAACGTTTCAAAATTCCTGACTTAACTCAATTTACGCAAGCAGAAATTGTTTCGGTTGTTGCAGAATTTGATGCAATAAATATTGCAAATCCTGAATTTAGCGGCGATGAAGGATTAGCAACTCCAAGAAGAAATCTTGATTTAGCAATTGGAAATATCATTTTCCAAAAGAATAATTTGGGATTTGCAACAGTTCCGACTATGGTAGATTATTTTGAATTGTTTTTAGCAGAATTAGTAGAAGACAGAAGAATATGAAAAAAATTAAAGTAGTTAGTTTGTTTTCGGGTTGTGGCGGTTTGGACTTAGGGTTCAAACAATCGGGCTATGATATTATTTGGGCAAACGATATTCTCAAAGATGCTTGTGAAACTTATCGCCTCAATATTGGCGATCACATTTATTGTGGAGACATAATCCAAATTGATAAAAGCATAATTCCAAAAGCAGACATTGTAATTGGCGGTCCACCTTGTCAATCATTTTCCTTGGTTGGAAAAAGAGACCCAAAAGACGATAGGTCAAATTTAGTTTGGTCTTACTTGGAAGTTTTACAACGAGTAAAACCCAAAGTTTTTATTCTTGAAAATGTAACAGGTATTTTATCTGCGAAAAATCCCGATGGTTCAAAAGTGCTTGACAATCTTGTTGAAGCATTTAATAACCTTGGGTACACAACATCTATTTTCAAGCTTAACGCTGCTGACTTTGGAGTTCCTCAAAGACGAGTGAGAGTTTTTATTGTAGGAAACAAAAAGAAAACTAAAATATCAGAGCCGACAAAATCACATTCTGAAGAAAATTGGATAAGTGCTTTTGAAGCATTGTCAGACCTTTCAGACACAACCGAAAATGGAATCGGTAAATATATTAGAAAGCCGAAAGGAGAATTTCAAGAATTGATGCGAATAGGTCAAAACGGGAAATTTGATTTGCATTTTACTCCATATGCAAGTAAAAAAGACCAGGAACTTATTGACCACATTCCACCCGGTGGAAATTATATGGATGTTCCAGATGAAATTTCTACAAAGAGAATTTTGAATTTTAAAAAGACAGGCGGCAGAACAACAACATACGGAAGATTATCAAAAGACAATCCGTCTTATACTCTAAATACACATTTTAATCGCTTAAATGTTGGTTGTAATATTCATTATGAAAAGGAACGACTTATAAGTTTGAGAGAGGGTTTAAGAATTCAATCGTTTCCAGATTCATTTGAAGTTCTTTCATCGAACAAAAGAAATTTTTATGTTCAAATTGGAAATGCAGTTCCACCATTGTTAGCTTTTCAGTTCGCTAAAGAAATTAAAAAACAATACTTTAAACTATGAGTGTAAGAAATACTATAATCTTAAATCATTCAGACCTCAAGTATCTATTAATTGATAGCTTACGTTTGTATTCTGATAACGTTGTTTTTATTGATGGCAATAATCCTTATAGGTTTTCAATAAACAAAAAGACATTTTATGTACTCATAAAAAATGTCCACGAATCAGGAGATGGCAGAGGAAACCAAGATGAATGTAGAATACAGGTTTCGGAATCTAAAAATTTTAATGCCGCAATGAATTCGGGAACTGACGTAATAGTTTTAGGGTATTTAGCAGATGAAAAAGTTTTCACTGCTTGGAATCCGTATTTAATGAGAGACCGATTTAATCAAAAACAAACCATTTCATT
>JANXWM010000011.1 GCA_025351145.1 Chitinophagaceae bacterium | reverse complement strand
CGGTCGCCATACCAAATACCACCACCTGCATTTGCAATTGGGCGAGGCGTTCCTGATTGGTCGGCTGGCAAAGCATGTGCTTTAAAATCTGCGGCAGTAGCAAATATGCCATCATAAATGTAACCATAAAATTCTCCAATAGGTTGGCCTACTACAGTTTTTGAGTTTCCCGAAACAAGGCTGGCATCTTTGCCTCCAGAACCTAAACTCAAGACCTTATTAATATTACGGGATATGGTAAAATCAGTTTTCCAGGTAAAATTTTTGTTAGTAATATTGATAGTTCCTACTCTAATATCAAACCCTTTATTGCTGATAGAACCCACATTTACATAAGGCGACTGCATGGCACCTGGTGAATAATTCGTGGTAGTACCAGAATACGCAGGAAAAGGTTCTTTTAATAAAAGCCCATTTGTTCTACGGTAATAAAAATCTACCGAAAAATTTAATCTCCAGTTAAAGAATGTACCATCTAATCCAAGATTAGCATTATTTGTTTTTTCCCATGTTACATTAGGATTTCCCAAATTTGATTGAAACTGTGCAGTGCCAGATAGACCATTGGCAACTGTAGTAAGCTGGGTTACATAAGTATTACTGGGGATTCCCTGGTTATTAGTTACACCATAGCCGATTCTCAACTTTAATTCATTAATGGCTTTTACATTTTCCAAAAACTTCTCGTTGCTTATTTTCCAGGCAAATGCACCAGAAGATGTAATTGCCCAACGGCCACTCGCTGGAAATTTATCGGAACCATCGTCCCTTACATTTGCTGTAAATAAGTATTTGTCTAACCAATTAAAGTTAATACGACCAAAATAAGATTCTAAGGAACCATCACCATAACCACCACCATTTCTTGCAGTAGAAGGATCACCGCTGGAAATAGATTGCACACTATTAGAAGGAAAATCTGACCGGCTTGCAGAAAAGAAACACCTGCTGATTTATTCAAATTAGCCTCGTGCCCAGCTAATACATTCAAACTGTTCTTACCAAAATTATGATTATAGGTAAGATAATTTCTCATCACATAATAAAAACCCTGGTTGGCGCTATACGAAGACGAAGTTGGGTTGGGGGTAGTGTATTTACCGTAAGTCGTTTGTGGACTAAACGATTCATTTGAAGAAAAATCAAAATTTCCAGATATCTCATTTCTCAACAATAAATCTTTTGAAAGTTTAACTTCTGCATACGCATTACCAAAAAGCTGGTACCTGTAATTCATATTTTTATTAATAAGCGCCATAGCTACCGGGTTTGCCACCGGCTGAACCCATCCTGAAGTATTACTAACACCACCCCAGGTACCATCATTATTTTTTACAGGAACATCGGCGGTTAAACCCAATGCATTTGAAATTACACCTGAAGAACCACCACCTGATTGTACATTTTCTTCAACATTTGCAAATTGAAGGCTTGTGCCTATTTTTAACCAATCTGTTGTTTTATTGTCCAGGTTAACCCGCAAAGAATATCGCTGAAAGTCAGAGCCAAGCGCAATACCCTCCTGGTCAAAATATCCTATGGAAAATAAATATTGAGTTCTAACATCACCACCGCTTATTGTAAGCGAATGATTTTGCATTGGTGCATTGCGGAATAATTCACTTTGCCAATCGGTACCTGTTCCCAAATATTTTGGGTTGGCAAACTCCGGCCTGGCATCAAAACCCCATACAACAGATCTATCGTTAAGAAAAGATGCAAGCTGTTGCAAATTTACTGTTGGAAGTCTTTTTGGTATCTGCTGATAACCCATATAACCATCGTAGGATATCTGCGGAGGAGCTACTGCACCTCTTTTAGTAGTAATTACAATAACGCCATTAGTGGCCTGCGAGCCATAAATGGCAGTGGCAGAAGCATCTTTTAATACGTCAATTGATTCTATTTCAGAAGGGTTGATGGTATTCAGGGGATTAGATCCATTTCCCGGGTCATTTGTTGGAGGAATAATAACACCATCTATAACATATAAGGGCGAATTAGAACCGCTTATAGAAGATATACCATGTATCTGAATAGATACGCCGCCGCCGGGTTGCCCGGATATTTGTTGAACCACAACTCCAGCAACTTTTCCCTGCAGGGCCTGGTCGAAAGTAGTTGGTTGTGTTTTGCGAATGTCATCTCCACTTACTGAAGAAATGGCACCGGTAACATCCTTACGCTTGATTTTGCCATAGCCAATAACTACCACATCTTTAAGGTCGAGACTGTTTTCATCAAGCTTTAATTCAATGATACTGCTTTTACCTACAACAATTTCTCTTTGCAGGTAACCTACGCGGCCTATAACCAGTATATCACCGGTTTTGGCATTAATAATAAACCGACCAGTACTATCCGTAGATGTATGCTTACCGGTTCCCTTAATCAAAATCGTAACATCGGCAAGAGGTTGCTCACCAAGTGAGGAATAAACCCTACCGGTAATTTTCCTGTCAGCAGATTGCTGTGCATAGCTGTTTATCGCAAACAACAGGAAACACAGAAAAAAGAGCAGTCTGTTTTTAGCTTTTCGAGCATGTCGTTCAAATCTCATAGCAAACAATTAGTGGTTAATAAAAAATGTTAAGTTGTTATATAAGCGGTTGTATTTTTTTGATACAAGCTGCATATTGTATGGCCTCGCCTGTTGCGTCGCAATCCTTTCATCGTTCGGAACATTTATTGAGCATAAGCGAAGGGAGCAACATTTACTGCCAGTTTTTTTAGTATGCTGCCCACCTTCACCTGCATTCACTCACTGCGAACACAGCCCCGATGCTATCAGGATTATTACAGTAATCATTGGGGTATTCACTCAACACTGTAATTACTGCGTACGCTGCGCGTTTTATTGCTGAATAAAGAACTAATCGTACAAGAGTGCGACGCAACTAAAGATCAATCTGTGTTACTATTGCAAGGCTCATAAAGACCAACCTCTTCTTAAACTTTCCTGCCTTACTCCCCTTTAGGGGTTGGGGCTTTCACTGTAATTTTTTCCCCTATGTACGTTTCTGTTGCATCTGCTTTTTGATCTGCGTTAAATTCTTTTGGTCTGTCTTTGCTTATCCATATAATGCGGAAGGTTCTCCTGGCAAGCATGCCATTGAAATAGCCTTCACGTTTTTCTATCGTTAATGTTTTTGTTGCTTCGTTGTATGTAAAAGGAATGTTTGCAAACGCTCCTTTCTCGTAATTGTAATTCGTGTTTTCATCTTCATACAAAGTGAAGGCTGCATCTTTTCCTGTGTAAACAAATAGTGTAATTACATCTGCAGGTTTTTCATTTGTGTATTGCAATGCAGGTCCTGCAGGAATAATAGAGCCTTCTTTCACCATCACGGGCATTCTTTCGTAAGGCGCATCTGCATTAAGTTTGCGGCCGCCTTCAAAATATTTTCCCGAGTATAAGTCGTACCATCCATTTGTGTTTGGTAAATACAATTCTCTTGAAGTAGCTTTGTATTTATATACCGGATTGATGAGCAGTGAAGGCCCAAACATGTATTGATCGCCTATGTTGTTTACAGCAGTGTCTGCTGCAAAATCCATTACCAGCCCACGCATAATGGTGTAGTCTTTTTGGTAAGTGGTGCCTGCGAGTGAATAGATATAAGGCATCAACCGGTAGCGCAGTTTATCATAATACAACATGCTTTTATATGCAGGGTGCGTTTCATTTGCTGTATTGAAAATTTCGCGGTACGGGTACTGACCGTGCACCCGGAATAGTGGACAAAATGCGCCAAACTGGTACCAACGTGTCATTTGCTCTCTCCACTCTTCCAAGTCTTCGGCATTTGGTTTTTCATAACGATGTTCTACGGCAAAGCCACCTATATCCATTGTCCAGTATGGAATACCGCTTAATGAAAAATTGATTCCTGCTGTTATTTGTGAACGCATATCTTCCCAGCGTGCAGCAATGTCTCCACTCCATGTGGCTGCAGCATAACGTTGAGAACCTGCAAAGGCAGAACGCGTAAGTATGAATACCCTTTTGTTTGGATCAGTACTGCGCTGCCCTTCATAAATACCTTTTGCGTTTTCCAGCGGATAGGCATTAAGGTATTCGGCGGCAGTGCCCAATGCAAGTGGCGTCATTTGTAGCTTTCTTTTTTCAGGGCTTACGTTTGATAAAATATCAGGCTCGCTTGCATCCATCCACCCTGCATCCACACCTTTACTGAATAATTTTTTGTCAAGCAGATTCCAGAATGCTTTTTGTGCATCGGTATTAAATGCATCGTAAAAAGTAGATACATAACCTTTCCCGATCCAGTCGCGCTGACGGTCTGCAATATTTCTTGTGTACAACCAACCTTTGTTACTGAAATCTTTGTATGTATTTATGCCTTCATAAAATTTAGGCCATACAGAGATCATAAAATGTGTATTGTATTTTTCATGCAATACTTTTATCATACTGTCAGCATTGGAAAAACGTGTTGTATCAAAATCCTGGCTACCCCATGCATCCTGTTTCCAATAACTCCAGTCAAGTACTATGTTGTCTAAAGGAATTTTTCTTTTTCGGAATTCATCAACGGTATTCAGAATTTCATCCTGTGTTTTATAACGTTCACGGCTTTGCCACAAACCAAAAGCCCAGGATGGTATCATGGCGGCTTTGCCTGTAATTGTACGGTAACCGCCAATGACCTCATCCATGTTGCTGCCACTTATAAAATAATAATCTAATTGCTTACCTGCTTCTGATAAAAAGGTATAGCTGTTCTTATCTGTATCAGGAACAGGGGTTAAGCATCTTAATGCGAGATAAGATTCTCCACCGTCTGGAATCCATTGAATTTTGATAGGGTATTTTTTGTCTTTTTCAAGATCGAGATTTAAAACTGTGGTAGTTGGGTTCCATGCCACGCGCCATTTATCTAGCAGCAGTTTGCCATCTACCCAAACTTTTATATAGCCTCCATAAGTAAGTTTGAATTTATGTACGCCGCTAAAGTCTGATTCAATTACACCTTCATAAGTAACTGCACCTTTGGCTGCATCAAACCCGGCAGGAAGATGGAGTTTTGAATCGCCCAGAAATTCATAATTGATTGCAGATTCTGCTTTTTCAAAAGCTGCTTTTTCCGGTTGTTTCCAGTTGTTACTGTAAGATGCCGTAAGCCAGCCTTGTTCATTATTCTTCGAAAAAAGTTTTAGCGCAGAAAGCGGCTGATATGGTCTTGTATCACCAACTCTGGTGATAGAATAATTATCCCAAAGAATGCCATAATTTTTATTTGACACCAAAAACGGAATGGCTACTTCTGTATTATTCTGAAATAAAGTAACCTGTTGATTGCGATAATTCATTACATCATCCTGGTGCTGACCAAGTCCGTAGATGGCATCATTGGGGGTTGTTTCAAAAGTTTGTTTAATATGATATAGTTTTTCTCCTTCAAACACAGCCTGTTCAAAACTGCGGCCATTCATTTGCCGCTCCTGCAAAATGGGTTTGCCGTTGATATCTGCAAAAGAAACAGCACCTGTGTTTATAACTACCGTGGCAATAAGGCTATTTGTTTTTAATATAATTTTTTCTTCGGTTTCCTGCATATCCCATTTTAAATTTGGATCAAAGGAATATACAGTTATCAAGCTGTTTCTTTCAGCGATAGTTGCCGAAGGAGAGGCTGTAACCCGTATTATATTGTTTGACACAACTTCAAGCTTAACGGCATTGGAAGTACCCGTAAAAACCGGATCTGTAAAAACAATAATCCCGTCTTTTGTTTTAATGTATGATGGAGGCGCCGCCCATGCAGTGTTAAATAATACAGTGGCGAATAGTAAATTGAGCAGTAGCATCCGTTTCTTCATATACAGCAAATTGTCGCTTGAATCAATGCTGTAAAACTATTTCTCTGCCCGCAGAGACGAGGGGGTCAAATGTTTCAGATTGGGCTATGGATTGTTACATTAAACTGATTTTCTTTGTTTTTTGGGCGGCAACGGCTGATTTATTACTTCATGTTGGGTTTAAGAATGAAAAAAATATTTATGAGCCGGGCAACAGTTTTTCATGGCGTCCCGGTTGCGTCGCACTCTTGTACTTTTGGGTTCAATGGGCTGCAAGTGCCACGCGGTTGCTTGCATGCGTAGCTTGTTTCTGTGGCACTTCATCCGTATGTTTTTTGGCAACTGTAGTAACCTTTGCTGTGGTAAAAAGCTCAATATATAATCCGAACGATGAAAGGATTGCGACGCAACGAAGTTTAACCGGAGTTACTTAAGCCGGTATCAAAATCATATTTTTCGTATGCTAACCTGCATTTGTTTTAAATATCTTTTTCTTTTTTATTTTGGGCATATTGAGAGGGAGTCGCGTTAAATTCTTCTTTAAAAAATTTTGTGAAGTGTTTGGGGTTATTGAACCCTACCTCATAGGCAATTTCAGCAACAGACATTCCGCTTTTAACCAGTAACTGGGCAGCCCTTTTTAAACGAACAGAACGGATAAACTCCAAAGGCGTTTTGCCCGTAAGCGAAAGAATCTTTCTGTAAAGTTTAACGCGGCTCATGTACATTTCAGTGCTGAATTCTTCTACGGAAAACTCTGGCCTATCTATGTATTTTTCAACAATTTCCAAAGCCTGCTTCAGGAACTTTTCGTCAACTGGCGTTATGGTTACCTCACTGGGATTTACCTCAATTTGCTTTTGAAACCTCTTTTGCAATAATTCCTGCTGCGCCAGCAAATTCCTGATGCGTGAAGCGAGGATTTCAAACGTGAAAGGCTTGGTAATATAATCATTCACGCCCACCTTTAAACCCTCCAATTGTTTTTCCTCGCTTCCTATAGCTGTAAGCAAAATGACGGGGATATGCGCAGTAAGCGTTTCAGTTTTAATTTTTTTTGCCATTTCAACTCCGTCCATTAAAGGCATCATAATATCGCTCACCACAAGATCAGGGTTCAGCAGTTTTATTTTTTCCCAGCCTTCTTTTCCGTTTGTGGCTTCTTCAACCTTATACTGTCCCTTCAAATTATCTTTTAAATAAAAACGAATATCTTCATTGTCTTCTACTACAATTATTGTTTTCTTTTTACCGCTCTTTTGACTTTCTTCAAGTATTATTTGTTCAGCCTCTTGGGGTTGTATTGGATTGATTGCAGTTTTGGCTGGTAAATCATAAATCTTTTTTGCAGGAAGTAAAACTGTAAAACATGTACCTTGTTCGGGTTCGCTCTTTACAGTTATGATTCCACTATGGAGTTTTACAAACTCTTTTGTGATGGCAAGACCGATACCCGTTCCCTGGTTAACCATACTTTGAGGGACATCTGTTTGAAAGAACCGTTCGAAAATCTTGTTATGCATCTCTGCAGGAATGCCAATGCCTGTATCTTTTACTTCTATTGCAAACGTTCCATCACTTTCATTATTTACTGGCGGGTTATATATTATGCTGATGCACACCGTTCCATTATCATGAGTGTATTTAAAAGCATTTGAAAGCAGGTTGAATAAAATCTTTTCAATTTTATCCTTGTCAAAATAAATCTCAAGGCTGTCAATGTTTG
>JANXWM010000009.1 GCA_025351145.1 Chitinophagaceae bacterium | reverse complement strand
TAAAAATTTTGCGGCCTGCTGCAAAGTATATTCCTGGCCGTTTACTTCCACAGTCATCTTGCCGCAGATAACACCAAACTGCTGCTGCATTACACTCAGTTCTGCCTGAATAGGAATATTCTCTTCGCGAAAAAGATCGATGCTTTTCTTTACGCTGCGCAGGTAAGTAAAATATTTTTGCTGGTCAAGTTCTTTGGTAAAAGCACTGCTTACTAATTTCCTGTTTAGCGCATCTGCGTAAGGCTGAAGCTTGGGCTGTATCTCCATACAGAAATAAGTAAAGGCTTCTTCAAGCGCTTTATCTGTTGTATCGCAGGTCATGCGAATCTGCCGCCAGCAGGCATCTTCGCTTACCGCAGCTTCTACTTCGCTCATATCTTTCAGCCATTGCTCAAGGTCTTGCAAAGAGTTTACTTCTCTTTCGAGCAATGTTTTAAAATACGGCTCCAGCGCTTCCCATGTTGTTACGGCAAAATCGGGCGAAAGAAAATGTCTTTCTGTTTTTTTTATATCTGCACTTAGTTGCATAAGTAATGCCCCCATCCCCTAAAGGGGAGAATTAATTTTTAGTAATGTAATTTATGTTCCCGGCATCAAATTTTACTCACCGTTCGTTGCATCGCACTCTTGTACTTTCTGTTAAGTATTGGGCAATGTGCATCCGGCTTACAAAAGCACTGTCAACATTATGCTGCGCAGGTTGCTGCTAATGGTATATTATTCTTCTGCCACTTTCGTTTTTAGTGCCCCTTTTTTCTTTGGTGCTTCTTCAGCAACCGCTTCTGTAACTGCTTCCGGTTCAACAGCTTTATCCTCTTCTTCCGTTTGTTCCTCTTCTCTCAGTTTAATTTCTACATCATTCTTTTTAAGGATGCTGTACCAGCGAACCATCTTTTTCATATCGCTTGCATACACCCTGTCGAAGTCCAGGTCAGGATAAACTTTTTCAAAATATTTTTTTATGGCAGCCGCATCTTTTTCTGAAGGCAGTGGTTCACCACTTGTCTCCATTGCTTTTAAAATATCCACTAAGTTTACGTTATCCCTTACGGTATATATTTCAATGCTCTCTAAATGTGAGAAAGAATGCTGACGGCTTGCTATAAATTTTGTGCTTTGGTCGTCAAGCGACTTAACGATGGCACCATCTGTTTTACTTGCCATCATTTCGAATAAACCGCCAAGGCCGGTTACACTAATCAGTTTACTGTATTCCATATAATAAGTTTTTAAAAAGAAGGATGCAAAATAAGGCAAAAAAACCCACCCCTTTAGCAGGAGAAATTTATTATGATTTTTTAAACAATTGCGTAAAGTTGCAATTAGATTAAATGAATTAACACATGTTATAGATCTGCAGCCGCTGCTTCATCTACAAACCAATGCAGTTCGCCATGTACAGGTTTGATGATTTGGGAAGGATATACATCAGGATTGAATGTTCCCTTTAAAACCTGGTGCAATGCTTTTGCTTTACCGCTTCCTGTAGCAAGAAAGGCAACGTTGGCTGCATTGTTTACAATGGGATGGGTAAGCGTAACGCGGTACATATCCTGCGACTCAAGCCAAAGCGAAGTGCACAATTTTTCTGTCTCATGAATCACTTCCGTTTTGCCGGGGAATAGTGAAAGCGTGTGGCCATCATCGCCCATGCCTAGAATAACGAGGTCGAAGGTTTGTAGTTTATTCTTTCTAGTTTCCGGTTTCCAGTCTATGGTTTCCAGTTTATGGCTTGCAGCTTGCAGCTGATAGCTAATAGCTTCAGGGAAATATTTTTTTAGAATTTCTTCATACGCTTTTGCAGATTCTTCAGGTGTTATATTTTCTGTCTGCATGATGTGAATATTTTCTCTTACAACCGGCACATAATTAAGCAAAGTATCGAAAGCAAGTTTTGCATTGCTGCGCTCATCGTTCAATGGAACAAAGCGTTCGTCGCCAAAGAAGATGTGCACTTTACTCCAGTCAATTTTGTTTTTATAATTGTCAGAAGCTAATAAAGCGTTTAACTTTTTTGGCGTACTGCCACCGGATAAAACCAGTGTAAACCTGTCTTGCTTTTGCAGGGTTGCATTAATAAGGTCAACCATCCAGTCGGCAACGGAAACACTTAACTGGTCTATGTTTGGAAAGATGTGGAGCTGCATAAAGTGTTGAATGATAAATTTTAAAAGTCAGGCAGTTTATAAATTTGCAACCTCTTATTTACTTTTTTGTCTTGACACAAAAAAGTAACAAAAAAAGTCAAGGCCTCAGAAAAAAGGCTAAAATTTTCTTCATTACGCTACAACGAAGAAGCTTACTATTTGGCTTTATATCTTTAATAGGCTATGACTTATGAATTGCTTTATAACAATACTCAAAATCTTCGTTGCTTAACGCTTCATTACGAAAATTTCTTAACGCCTTTTTTCTGAGGCCGGATAAACTAATGCCAACTAAGTATACAACCCTGATCATTTTTATTTACAGCAAAATTTCGTTCCATACGCTTCGGTAAAAGCTCAATTAATAACCGAACCATGAACGGATTGCGACGCAACGATGATGCTATGAAAAATTTAAAGCTGGTATTATTAAGTGAACAACGAACAGTGAACAATGAAATACAATACGTTGAGGCCACACTGTTCGTTGTTCACTGTTCGCTGTTCACTAATCCTTGTGCGGTGCAGGCAGTGTAACCCAGTTATTTCCATCACGGGCAATCAATGCTTCGGCATCTTCGGGGCCCCAGCTATCGGGAGCATAATTGGGGAAATCTACGGGTGGCCTGGCTTCCCATGCTTCTATAATTGGCATTACCACTTTCCATGCAGCTTCCACCTGGTCGCTGCGCATGAACTGCGTGGCATTACCTTCCATAACATCGAGCAACAATGTTTCATAAGCTTCAGGTTCCTGGCCATCGTAGGCATCGTGGTAACTGAAGATCATATCAACGGGATTCAGTGTCATACTTTGCCCCGGGCGCTTTGCCTGGAACCGTAAA
>JANXWM010000777.1 GCA_025351145.1 Chitinophagaceae bacterium | reverse complement strand
AAAAGAAAATATTTACCCCGCTGGATTTAAAGGCGTACCAGGAAAAGCAAAGAACTGCCAAAATAGCTTTCTATGAACGTAAACTCATTGAACTAAAAGCTGCCGCTGCTTAGGAGTTGTATAGAAGCAAAGATTGAAGCGAAAAGAGTTTTTGCGTGGATGCAAAACATGGAGGAGGGCCTGCCCAATTTGTTGTTTATTGCTCCGCCCATTGCCTGAATTCCGGTACACGATCCCTGCTGATAATTATTTCTTCTGATTTTTGCCCTCCCTTTAAATGCAGTATAAGCCTGCTGTTGGGGTAAGATTTTATCTGCGCTATACTGTCTATCGCTATAATTATTTTACGGTTTAACCTGAAAAAATTCCGTGGGTCTAAAACCGTTTCTAATTTTTCGAGCGTAAAATCCACGGGCAGCCTGTTTGCTTGTTTATCTACCAGGTAAACAATTTTATCTTCTGCCCTGAAATATGCGATATCGCAGGTTTTTACGAAAATAAGTTTATGCCCAATACGCGCAAGGAACCTTTCCTTGTATTGTTCTGAAGGAATTTTTTTGAGTACTTTAAAAATTTCCGAATAGTCAAACTGCTGCTGGTTTGTAATAAGTTTATATTTATCGAGTGCGTTTTGCAGCGTTTGAAAAGTAACGGGTTTTAAAAGGTAATCGATGCTTAAATACCTGAATGCTTCCAGTGCATATTCATTATAGGCAGTAGTAAATATAACAGGCTTTTTGTATTCAATTTTTTTAAAAATATCGAAACTGAAACCATCGGTTAACTGTATATCTAGCAAGAGTAAATCCGGCGGCGGATTTTCGAGCAACCAGTTAACTGAATCTTCAACACTTTCCAAACATCCCGCTACTTCAATGGAAGCGTCATATTGTTTCAGCATCATCTGCATACGTTGTGCAGCTATGGGTTCATCTTCAATTATCAGTATTTTCATAAGGGTTAATTTCAATGAGCGGTAAGGTTACACAAAAAGTTGTTTCAGTTTTTTCAACAGCAATCTGTTTTCCGGCTGTGATGCTATATCTTTTGCTTATGTTGTTTAATCCAATATTTGACGATGCAACCCCGCTTACTTTAGGCTGCAGCTTATTGATAACTGAAACCGTTTCATTGCCATTTGAATAAATTTTTATTTGAAGCGGTTTATTTTTCGAAAATACATTGTGTTTGATAACATTTTCTACCAGCATCTGCAATGCCGCAGGGATAATAAAATACCTGCTGTATTTTTCATTAACATTTATATCAAGTTCAAGTGCATCAGGAAACCTTTGTGATAAAAGAAAAAAGTATGGTTTTAAAAAATCAAGTTCATTTTGCAGTTCTATCATTTCTTTATTGTGGTTGTTAAGCACATGCATGTAAACCTGCGAAAAAGCTTCAATAAAATTATTGGCTTCGCTGCTTTGTTTCATTACAAGGCCCGATAAAACATTGAGGTTATTAAAAAGAAAATGTGGATTAATTTGTTGTTTTATAGCCTGTAGCTCTGCCTGGGCATGCATTCTTTTTAAAGATTCTGCTTCTACAAGTTTTGTTTGAAAAGCTTTTTGGTAAACAAATACAAGGTTTAGCAGGTGAAAAAGAAGGTTGATCAGCGAGGTATAAAGTAAAGTAAGTTTAAGCGGGTTGAGGATAGAGGGTGAAACTTCGTGCAGTACTATTTCAGAAAAGAAAAGGTCAACAGCTATGGTAGCTATAAAACCTGCAGTTAATCCGGCAAAGAAAAAAATTACGGACCGCTTTATTATTTCAGATGCAGCAGGAAGCCACCTGAAAATTAATGGTTGCAACAGCCTGTTGCATTCCCAAACGAAAAAAGTAATCAGCATTATAATTAAAAATGCATTATACCAGGTAATATTTATTTGAAAATAAACGTATACCTGGCATAGTGCAGTATTGATGTATGTGTATACTGCAAGCATCAGTATAAAAAGGTAACGGTACTTATGGCTGAACATATTGATTTAATAAACACAGGAACAGCTTAAAAAGTTTTAACTGCCCCTGTGCTATTGATAAAAATTATGGCAAAAGAACCTGGTCAATCACATGTATTACACCATTTGTTGTCACAATGTTTGTTGCGGTAATATTAGAAGCGGTTGTATTACCAGCCCCTTTTACTGCAGCGCCTGAACCAAGGTTAATGGTTACAGCTCCTCCATTAAGAGTGGCCGGTTGTAATCCATTTGTAAGATCTGATGAAAACACCCTTGCTGCAATTACATGGTAGGTAAGAATAGCTGCAAGATCATCCGGGTCTGCTTCATTAATATCGTCAATAGTAGCAAAGCCGGCGTTTATAAATGCCTGGTTGGTTGGTGCAAAAACAGTTAACGGGCCGGGGCCGGATAATGCTGCTGCAACATCGGTGGCTCCTGTGCCGGCCCTTAACACGGCCGCAACTAAGTAGCTAAAATCAGGTGTGGCAACTGCTGTTTCAACGATATTACCTGGTGGCGGAATTAAAACACTTCCAATAACATGTATTACGCCGTTAGATGCAGTAATATCAGCGCTGGTTACTTTTATGCCATTAATATAAACCCCGCTAGTGTTACTTGTTGTATAAACCACAAGACCCCCTTTTGTTGTTACAGAAGCATTTGGCCCGGCGGGTACGCCGGAAGCTTTAACCGTACCATCTAAAATGTGGTAAAGCAAAATTGAAGAAAGCTTTGCTGCGTCCTCGGCACTTACCGAAGCTGCTGTTGGATAGCCTGCAGCCCTGAAAGCATTATTTGTGGGCGCAAAAACCGTTAAGGGACTTGTACCACCTAAAGCACCATCTAAACCAGCTTTTACGGCAGCGGCAAGTAAAAATGAAAATGTAGTATCCCCCGATACAATTTCAGCAATATTCTTGGGGGCTGTTGCCGGTGCGGGGTCATCATTTTTATCACAACCGGCTACAAGTAATGAGGTTAATAACAGAGAACCTAATAAACTCTTGACAAGAGATGTTTTTTGCATGACATTTATTTTATACAATAACATCGACTAAAAAAGATCCGTTGTGTAAAACTGATGAGCCGTAGTAAATAATTCGTGAACTGCATAGCGGAAGTAATGAATGTACTGCAGGTTATGCGCAACAGCCTTATTTAATTAATGAAGCAGTATGTAGTTAAACTGTTGCACAAGGGTGAATAATAAACAGAACGCACAAGAGTGCGACGCAATGGAGTTAAATAGTAGTAATGCAGCCGGGCATATAATAAAACTGGTGCCTGCATGATGTTGCTCTTAATAAAACAGTTCACGCCATAAAACATACAACTCACGGTTCATTTACTGTAAACTGTTTTTCTTTTAAACATTCTTTGGTTAGCGTTGTATTATAAACAAAAACAATTTTATGAAACAGCTATTTTTTTATTGTATGGCCATTATGATGCTGGCCACTGTTGCCTGTAAAAAAAGCGGCCCTGAAATTACACAAACCAGCCAGGTAGCAGCTAATGCGCAAAGCGAGGATATGAGCCAGGCAGATAAGAAAAAACGAAAAGGGTTTTCGGCTAAAATCAACAGGGTAAGGTGGGTATCCAATGGCCTTACGGCAGATTCCACAGATATTCCCGGCCCGGCTTATTATGGTTCTTACGGCATTGACAGTTCTTTGGTACTTGTTGGCTATGGCAGTTTCCCGGGCTATGAAAATGCGAGTTACGCTTACATACTTTTATTTGTAAATGGTTTTAAAGGTCCGGGCGTTTACCCTATGGGAGAATACCGGGGAACAAACAGTTTTGGTGTATTTACATCTGTATATGAAGATGGAACTTTTGACCAGTTTTATTCCGGTGAAAGTGCGGGCACACTCAACATTACATCTTACGATGAGGCGAACAATACAATATCCGGTGATTTTAATTTTACCGCAGTTTCATCTACCGATAACACTATTATAATTAAGGATGGTTTGTTTGCAGGTTTGCAATTGCAATAGAAGGCAACTATATAGCATTTATCCCCAAAGAGATTATAATTTCTTTCGGGATTATTTTTTTTGAGCCCGGCTTTCAGTTCTTCGTGAACCGTTCGTTGCGTCGCACACTTGTACATTCTGATTATAATTCGGCTTTTACCTAAGCAAAGATTGAAGCGAAAGTGTTTCGTGAAAACACAAAATACGGCGATGGAGAACTGATTCGCGGGACACGAACCAGGGCAAAGGTTTACTTACCATAATACCTTCGCTTATAGGATTGATTCTGTTAAAAACGAAAGCGCTTGAATCAGATTTTTGGGTATGGAGAAAAATTAGTTATCAATCTGTACATATTACAAGTTTGTGCTGGGGATTTTTTCTATTTTGGATGTATAAAAAAGGGATAAGCAAAGAAAATATCGTAGCAAAGAAATCATAATTCTTTGCGTACTAATTTCTCAACTGTATCACGATAAGTTTCTCCGATTGGTAATTCCATATCTTTTATAAACATACTTGTTTTTCGCACTGCAGTTATACTCTCAATGGAAACGATGTAAGATTTATGAATACGTATAAATTTTGATGGATGAAGTTCGGGTTCAATAGCTTTTAAACTGGTACGAAACAATAACGGCTTATTCGAACTTTTCAGATGGAGTTTTACATAGTCACGCAAGCCTTCCATCCAGGTAATATCATCAAACATTATTTTTACCTGGCTGTAATCTGCATTCAGAAAAAAGTAATCAGCTCGTACTGCCGGTATTTGACTTTTATTTTCTTTTAATTCATACAATTCTTTTACCCTGTTACATGCTTTAATAAATCGTTCTAACGATACCGGTTTAACGAGATAATCTGCAACAGCCAAATCAAAGCCATCCAATGCGTACTGTTTATACGCAGTTATAAAAATTACCAAAGGTTTTTTTCAAGGCTGCCGACAAATTGTAATCCGGTTAAGCCCGGCATTTGTATATCACAAAATAGAAGGTCAATTGTATTTTGTTCCATCACTTTCATTGCATCAAATACATTACGGCATGAGGCTATAAGCTCCAGATAAGGAACATTTTTAATATTATCCTCCAATAATTTTAGTGCTAAAGGCTCATCGTCAATAGCAATACATTTAATCATCATTGTATTATTATCGTTAAGTCGATATTAAACCAATCGGCTTGTTTATCTATTTTTAAAAAATGGTTATTTGAGTATAGTAATTCTAATCGTCTTGTTACATTCGCTAAACCAATTCCTGAAGTTTTATCTTTTATGGTTTTGCTTTTTTCAAATTTATTTTTTACAACAAAATGCAATTTGCCATCAGCTACAAGCAAGCATATATAAATTTCAGGATTTCGTAAAATGCCACCATGCTTAAACGCATTTTCAACAAATGGTATTAAAAGCATCGGTTCTATAGAATGCCATTCTTCTTTTACATAAAACGACACTTGTAAATTAAGTTCATTTCCGTAACGTTGTTTTTGCAAATCAATATAAGCCTGCAAATATTCGGCTTCACTTTTCACAACCACTTTTTCTTCATCTGTTTCATACAACATGTATTGCATTAAAGAAGATAACTTCATAACAGTTGGTTCCAGTTCATTGCTTTTTAACCTGATTAAAGCGGTAATATTATTCAACACGTTAAATAGAAAATGCGGGTTAATCTGTGAGCGTAAAAAAGAAAGTTCACTTGTCAAATTTTCCTGCTGCTTTTTTGATGAAAGTATATCTGCTCTTATTTTTTGTGCAACAAGACGGTATACTGCACTTATTAAAACCGTAAAAAGAAATGGAACGATGTTATGCTCTGATGATGTTATAAAACTAAACTGATGACCCGGGACAAGCGGTTTAAATAATGCGCCATGTATAAGCATGATGATGAAGAAAGAAAACAATAGAGCAGTGATATAAAAAAGATATTTTTTCGTATTGAATAAATTTGGCATCAACATCAAAAAGTTTAGATAGAACAATCCCATCCATAAAAAATTGGTAGCAGTATCAAGATGTTGAAAAGCCAGTTCATCAGGGTCTTTTTCAGAAGTATATTCAGAACTGAATATATAAGGCAGCGAAAAAATGATTGCCCATGCAATGATATGCATGAGCAATACAGTACGTTTATTTTTTAAGTTAAAGTTCATTATTTTCAAATGCTAATTTAACTGTATTCTGTTTTGTTCTTCTGTTTGTTTTGTTGCCTTCGGTTTTGATTGTGCGCCAAATCTCCATACAAAAGCAATATTAAACACTCGTGAATCTCTTGACCTGTTGATGGATGACTGCACATCCTGAAAGTTCTGAATTTCCCTGATAGTATTTGTATAGAAAATATCTCGTACGTTAAACTTCACACTCGCTTTATTATTCATTAAACTCTTTGAGATACCTGCTGAAACCTGACCAATTGGAAGCGAAAGTGCTTGCCCTTCGTCGCGGTCTCTGGTCGTATATGTACCTGATAATTCACCCGCCCACCCATTTGGGAAGCTGAACTGGTTGTTGATGTTGAATGACAGCGCAAGCTGTTTTGCATTCAAAGGATAACCGGCAATTTCGCCCTTATATTTGTTTTCATAAAGATTCGCAAAGAAATTTCCTGTGTACCATTTTGTGAAAGGAATCGTTGCACTTTCTGCTATCCCAAAATTATATCTCGTACCAATATTTCCCACACTGCGAATAATAACAGAATCGTTATGAATAAGCGTTTCATTCATCATGTTGTGAATAACGCTGTAATTCAAAGTTGTGGTGAACATGTTTTTATACGTGTGGCTTAATTCAATGTTATTACTGAATTGTGGCTGTAAATATGGATTGCCCGCCATCTGCATGTATTTATCAATGATTGATATAAAGGGGTTCAATTGCTGATACGCAGGGCGGTCAATTCTTCTGCCAGCAGATAAACCAAACTGGTTATTGTCATTCAGCTCATAACTTACAAAAGCCGTTGGAAATAAATTTACATAGCTGCGGCTGAAAGAAGAATCATCGAGGTTTGAAGTTTCAAGTCCTTTATAATTCGTATTCTCTGCTCTTAAACCTGCCTGCACATTAAAAGCACCCAATTTTTTATTTAAATTAATATACACTGCATTAATGGTTTCTGTGTAATTAAAATGATTGCTCAAAGAATCCAACAGCTTCGTTTGATTATTTTCTGTGGTAAAATATTCTGTTGCATTGTTTGTTTTTACGATACTCGATTTAATACCTGTTTCCAATTTCAAGCCATTGCTGAACGATTGTGCATAATCAACCCGGGCAGAATACACATCTATCTTCAGGGGAAGAATATTATTTAAATAGGAAGTGGATTGTAGAGTTTCTCCTGCATCATAAGTATTTCCATATACGTTTTGATTTCCTGAAAAATCATAGTGTAAATAATCAAGGTTGCCTGTTACCTCTTTTTTACTGCTGTCAAACGCTGTATGAAAATTAATGTTCAGCGTTCGATTCTTCCATGTGTTATTGGTTGTGCGTGTTGTTTTTTCAATTGATGTAATATTGCTGTTCGCATCTTTCAAATAACTTGTTGTAAAACTATTTCCATTTTGGAGAGCAACAAATCCTGACCCCACAAAACCGATTGTCGTCTTAGGATTTACATAATAATCCAGCCCAAATTTTAAATTGTTATTTTGAGACTTACCCAGGTTGTGGGTAGTTTGGTCTAATGCGTAAGATGTTTTGCCGGTGGAATCCAAAAAGTTTCTTTGCGCATCAACGTTCATGAAATTCTTATTCAGTATATACCCATAATTCAGAAACGCATTGATATTACCCGTACGGTAATTCAGCATAAGACTATTGTTCAATTTTGGGTATGCTCCCTCACCATAGTTCAATGTTACACTTCCATTAAAGCCCTGTGTAATATTTTTCTTTGTTTTGATATTGATAACCCCTGCATTGCCCGAAGCATCATATTTCGCTGACGGGTTGGTCATAATTTCAATCTGGCTTAACTGGTTTGAGTTCATGTTGCTTAACAGATTGGCAAGTTCAGCACTGCTTAGATAGGAAGGTTTGCCATCAATCATAACAAGCACTTCGGATTTTCCTTTCAAACTAATTTTTCCATCTTTATCAACAGAAACGCTCGGCGATTTTTCCAACACTTCCAGAGCTGTAGAACCTACATTCGTTACAGA
>JANXWM010000774.1 GCA_025351145.1 Chitinophagaceae bacterium | reverse complement strand
CAAAAAGAAAAAGAGGAAGCTTTATACATTTGGGTAAGGCGTTCTATGCGTTTCACCAATCCAATGAGTTATACTATGATAAGAAAGATAATTCATTATATACCTTCCCCTTGTGTGCGAAATTTTAGTCTGGTTGCATCTTATCTTTTACCTATTTATGTATTAAAAAAAATTGTGTGCAAACTAACCTATTTAAATTAGGACAGTGATTTATGAATAAAAGGATTTTAATTTTTTTTCATGATCAAGAAATTGACAGTAACTCTACTAAATCGATATCCAGGTTGGTTGCCTCTGTTATACATGAACTGGAAGCACATTATGTTGTTACTTTCTTTACTTTCAAATCGGGTTATACCGATGAATTACTTTCTACCAAACCTGTTCTTATTAATGTTAAAACATCAGAGCGGTTAAAGCAAAAGTTTGTCAATTTATTTCACAGGCAAAAAAAAATTAAAGAGGTTCATCTAAAAAGGAATTCTTTATTAAATACCATAAAAGAATCTGATACTTCTTATGACCTTATTATCGTACTAGGATTAGATGATGTTAAGTTCTTGCGTAATCAATTCCGAAGCAGTATAATTATTTATTGGATACACGGAATATCAGCAATATATAACAAGGACTATTTGCAGCACATTAATAAGATTGATTACTTATGGAGCCCTACTGTAACTGTCTATAAAAAAATTGTAAATGAATTGCATCCTGTTCCATTTCTTGCAGAATTTCAATTAATGCCTAACTGGGCTGAAGACATTTTTTGTGTTAAAAATGATGAGAGAATAATGCAGATTAGAGAGCAATACAATATTAATGATTCAGCAAAAGTATTTATTTTTTGCGGGGGTGATTTAAAATTAAAGGGAATGTTCTTATTAAAAAGGGCATTTGAGGCTATTTCAAAAAGTACTGATAAGAATATCATTGTTTTTGTAATTGGTGGCGCAGAACAACCCGAAGAAATTTATAACGGAGTCGTTCGGTTACTGTATATAGGTCTTCTTCATCCGGCAATCCTTTCTGTTTATTATAACTTAGCTCAATTTGGTCTTTTCCCTTCTTTGGGAGGCTACGAACACGCCCCGCTCACCTTGTTGGAAATGATACAAACAAATGTACTGCCGATTGCTTCCGATGTAGGAGGTATAAAAGAAATGTTAGGGGCTGATTATCCCTATCTTGTGGTTGCCCCGCATTCTGTAGATGAATGGGTTCAAAAAATAGAGATGTTGCTTCAAATAGACGACAAAGAAAAATACCGTTTACTTACTTCTTTACATCAACGGTTAAAAAAATATACAAGAAGGGCGGCACTGCCATTAATATCAAGTATGTTAAATTGAATTATTGAAATAAGTGTATTTTTTTCTTCCATTAGAAACTGAGTAAATTTTATTAAGTAGACAGTTTATGATGCTGCAGATGACCAGTGATATACGGATGAAAGGATTGCGACGCAACGAAGATGCTATGAAATACTAATGCGGGTATTATAAAGGATTTTGAATAAAATAATTTCAGCGAACTTCTTACATGAAAGTATCTGTCATACTGACCAATTATAATCATGCAGCTTTTCTTCAAAGAAGGATCAACACTATACTCTATCAAACATACCAGGATTTTGAATTGATTATTTTGGATGATTGTTCAACCGATGCAAGCCACGATATTATTGAACAATACAGAACAGATCCAAAGGTCTCAAATATTGTTTTTAATGAAGTTAACAGCTGCTCTGCCTTTAAGCAATGGAACAAAGGTATTGGCCTGGCAAAAGGTGAATGGATATGGATGGCAGAAAGCGATGACTGGTGCGAAAATAATTTTCTGGAAGAACTCATGAACGGTGTAAAAGCGCATGATAACTGTGTTGCAGCGTTTGCACAGTCTTATTGTGTGGATGATGATGGTAAAGTAAAATGGCAATCAGCTCATACGATTTCTGAACATGTAAATGGGTATACATTTTTTAAAGAAAGGCTTGTATATGGGTGTACTATTTTCAATGCAAGTATGGCTGTTTTTAAAAGGCAGTATGCACTTACTGTGCCTGCGGCATTTACAGATTTTACGCAATGCGGCGACTGGTTTTTCTGGATAAACATCGTGCGCAACGGTGATGTGTATATCAGCAGCAAATTGCTTAATTATTACAGGAACGCGGCACAGAGCCTTACCTCAAGAATATATGCTACAGGTTATAATTTTATTGAAGAATTAAAAATGTTCCAGTTGCTTAAGCAGCAGCATAAAGAAGATACAGCACTTATCCATCATTCTGTTTTCAACAGGTACAATAGTTTTTCGAGAAAAAAGGAACGGTTTACTGCTGCGGATAAAAACAATGTGCAGCAGGCTTTTTATGCATTTTTCGGTGGCGTTATTTCTTTTCAATATTTTTTGTTGTCTGAACGCATCCGGTTGCTGAATAGAAAAATAAGGCTGAAAGCAAAAGTATCTTTCGCAAACGGACAGGAATATAAAACAGGCACCGTGTGAAAATTGCTTATTTAATTGCAGCGCACAATAATTACCTGCATCTTGAAAAATTAGTGCAATCATTGAACAAAGGTGATTGCAGTTTCTATATTCATATTGACCGTAAATCATCTTTGCCTTCTTTAAAAGGACGCAATATTATTTACATTGAAGAAAGGGTGAATGTGCATTGGTCGGGTTTTTCACAAGTACGTGCTACCATCAGTTTACTAAAAAGGGCAGTAGCTGATGAGAATGATTATTATGCATTCATTAGCGGTGGAGATTACCCTATAAAGCCAAATAATTTTTTGTACAAAAAACTGGAAGATGGCGGCGAGTTTATACAGGTGAATAAAATGGGTAGCGATCCTTATGCTCCACTGTCAAGATATAAATATTATTACTTTACCGATTATTATAACCGAAGAAATAAAAGCAGTACAAAAACCCGTTTTTTTTTATGGCTGCAAAAGAGTTTACGGAAATTAAGAATTAAAAAAAGTATCCCTTTTGAATTGTATACGGGAGCTTCATGGTTTGCGCTT
>JANXWM010000757.1 GCA_025351145.1 Chitinophagaceae bacterium | reverse complement strand
GTCTAATATTAAGATATGAGTGAACTAACCCCAGACAAAAAACTTCTTACATATCTAAATCAATTCGGTATCGGAAGTTATCAAGATATTAGTCGCATACTCGCGGAAATTTATCCACCCACTCGTGATAGCAATGGAGTGGCAACTGACGAATGGATGACTGTGATTCTGGAGTTTCTTGGAGATATGAGAAATCATGAATTTATTAAAAAATCCGAGGCTGTTCCACTTTTAGGTATGATGTATACAATTCAACCAAAAGGAATTGAATATCTAAATCAATCGAAATATAATGTAGATATCCCTAATCCATTGAATATACAAGGCGACAATAATAAAGTGATTAATTATTCCCAGTTATCTAATATTTCAGAAGCAGCCGATAATAATAACAATACCCCAAATGAAAAAAAGAAAATAATTACAAAATCCATCATATTAAGTGTTTTTGGAGCTTTAGGAGCTTTTACAATAGCTATTGCAACATATTATATAGAGAAAAAAATTGACATCAGTAATTCGGAACAAAATCATATAGTCGATTCAGTACGAAAGGATTCTATCAAACCAGTTTTGAAAGATTCGGCATCATCGGCAACAGTTGATACTTCGAGAAAAATTCAAATTTTAAAAAAGCCGTCTGCCATATCAAGTAAGTCAAAATCATCTGATACAACATTGATAAATAATGGTTTTATAAATCAAGGTGGTACTGGCAATACATATAACCAGACAATAAATCCTGCCGTTGATCAACGACATTTGTCGCAACTACAGATGATTGAGTTTGATAAATATATAAGTACCAAAGTGTTATATTTTAATATCAAGGTTTACAATTATGATAAAGAAAGTATTGTTTTCGGCAACGAAATAGCTAAATACTTAACGTCAAAAGGTAGTATCCAAATGGTTACTCCATTTAGTGAAGTGTTGGGAGGTGTTCCCGATAATAAAATAGGCAAAGTAGATTGGGAAGTTACTCCAGATACAACCCAATTCACATTTACTATCTATCCCTTACAATAACAATAGTTCTATATGTCAACTCTTACTCCTATCCAACAACTTGATGAAGTTTTGAATACACTTGTTTCGGATATTTCTCATATATCATTAAACGATTATGAAGAAATATATAAGAGATTAGAATTGAAAGAAATCTTCATTCAGAAAAATGATTTACTGCTTATTTTAAATAAACTCGAAGATGAAAAATATATAAGTTCAGAGGAAAGACTAATTGTCACTCCGGGATTTGTAAGAACTATTACAGTTAAATATTACAAAAGTACTTTTGACGGTAATCTATTTAGTCAACAGGGTGGATATTCAAAGCTGGAAGAACTAAAAGAGTTGAATATATCTACACTTCAATTGGAAAAACTATCCCAGGAACAACAGGCAAAAGCAATAAAGTCTTACACGAAGTGGATTGTGATTGCAACGGTGGTTGCGGGTATCTACTACTTAAAAGAACTTGTCGTGTGGCTTCTTCATGTATTACCTTCTTGTTTTTAGCTTCAAGTTTTATAGCTTTCAATTTATCTTCTTTTCTTTTAAATAGAAATCTGTATAGTTTTTTCATAGTATATTGATTTTTAAAATGTTGTGAATTCTTGTCCTAAGTTATATATAGTTGCCCTTGCGTCGCACTCTTGTACCGCAGAATAGCTATGAGCTTTAGGCTGCACACTGCAAGCTGCTGTATTTTTTGCCAGCGGCTTATAGCGTGCAGCCTGTAGCTGAATAATGTTCCAAACGTATAAGAGTGCGACGCAACCAAAGCTTCATTCATAATTCAAAGCCGGGGCCATAAAATAAACACACATTATTGTTGCCTGAGTTTTAAATTTATAAATATTTTTTTCAGCAAACTTTTGCCACAAAGTTTAAGATGCTATATTTGCAATTAGTTGCATAAACAACTATTATTATTTTTCGATTGTATTGTTGCTAAATTATTCCTCATGAAGATATTAGTATGCATCAGCAAAACCCCCGACACCACTTCTAAGATTGCCTTTAAAGAAGGCAATACAAAATTTGAAGAAAATGGTGTGCAATGGATCATTAACCCCTACGATGAATGGTATGCACTGGTGAGGGCTATTGAACTAAAAGAAAAAGACGCATCTGCGGTGTTGCACCTGATAACCGTTGGTGGTGCAGATTGCGACCCCATTATTAGAAAATCTCTTGCCCTTGGCGGCGATGAAGCCATTCGTGTAAATGCAGAAAGCAGCGATAGTTTTTATATCGCTTCACAAATTGCAGAAGTTGCAAAACAGGGCGGTTACGACCTTATTTTTACAGGTAAAGAAACCATTGATTACAATGGTTCATCTATTGGCGGCATGGTTGCAGAATTGCTAAATATGCCTTATGTTTCACTCGCAACAAAGTTTGAATTAGCTGGCACCACAGCTACTATTGACCGCGAAATAGAAGGCGGCGAAGAAGTGTGCGAAGTTACTTTACCCGTTGTAGTAAGCTGCCAGAAAGGTGTTGCCGAACAACGCATACCAAACATGCGCGGTATTATGGCTGCACGCACCAAGCCATTAAAAGTTGTTGAACCCGCAGCGGTTGAGGCATTAACCAATATTGTAAGTTTCGAATTGCCTGCACCAAAAGCAGGTGTAAAATTAGTGGCAGCCGATAATGTGGCAGAGCTTGTTCGCCTGCTGCACGAAGAGGCGAAAGCGATATAGGAAGTTTGTAGTTTGCGGTTGGTAGTTTATAGTTTTTTTTGGACCCTGCTGCATTACTACTATTTAACTTTTCTTCCGTCGCACTCTTGTACTTTTAGATCTTTATTCAACTTGTATCAAACAGGTTTAAAGTTTTCAGTCAACTGTAATTGCAAACGGTAAACCACAAACTACAAACTAAATATGTCAGTTCTTATTTTCATTGACCACGCAGATAGCCACATAAAAAAAGGATCATTTGAAGCGCTAACTTACGGTGCCGATGTTGCCAAACAATCAGGCATTGGTGCCGAAGGCTTATTGCTCGGTACTGTAAATGACGACCTCGCTTCATTAGGTAAATACGGCATCAGTAAAGTGCAGCAGGTAAGCGATGAAGGCCTCAATAATTTTGATGCAGAGGTGTATGCAAAAGCAATTGAGGAAGCTGTAAAAGCAACAGGTGCAACCATCATTATTTTTTCACAGAACCAAACGGGAAAAGCTGTTGCACCAAGGGTTGCAGCAGGTTTAAAAGCAGGACTTGCATCAGGTGCTATTACACTGCCCGATACCAGCAATGGCTTTGTGGTAAAGAAACCTGTATTCAGCGGTAAAGCTTTTGCCAATGTAAATATCAGTTCAGCTATTAAAGTAATTTCGCTTAGCCCGAACAGTTATAAAGTTAATACAGGTGAAGGAACTGCAACGGTAAATCAATTGAATATTTCAATTGCAGCACCTTCGGTAAAAATAACCGCAGTACATAAAGTAAGCGGCGAAGTGCCTTTAACAGAAGCTGATATTGTAGTAAGTGGTGGCCGTGGTTTAAAAGGCCCGGAGAATTGGGGCATGATTGAAGACCTTGCGCATACACTGCATGCAGCAACAGCCTGCAGCCGCCCGGTTTCAGATAGTGACTGGAGGCCGCATCATGAACATGTAGGACAAACAGGAATACAGATAGCACCTAATTTGTATATCGCCATTGGTATCTCAGGAGCCATTCAACACCTTGCCGGTGTTAACAGGAGCAAGACCATTGTGGTGATTAATAAAGACCCTGAAGCCCCCTTTTTTAAAGCGGCAGATTATGGTATTGTTGGCGATGCATTTGAAATAGTGCCCAGGCTTACGGAGGAAATAAAAAAATTAAATAATGCTTGATTTAAACTTTATCAAAGATTAATTCTTAAAATAAAATAATCTTGCGTGTATACGGTTTACGAAAGTTGGCCGGATTTTTTTTAATATTCTATTAATAACCAGTACCCCCCTCCTAAAATGAAAATGAATACTATTTGTATAGTAGACGATGATGAAGTGTATCAGATTACTTCCAGGAAAATGATCGAAAGGGTTTACACGGCTAAAAACATTTTAGTGTTTTCAAATGGTGCGGAAGCATTTCATTTCTTATCGGAAATGGCTTCCAACGAAGATGTTTTGCCCGATGTAATTTTCCTTGATGTGAACATGCCTTATATGGATGCCTGGCAGTTCCTTGATGCTTTTGGTATATTAAAACCAAAACTTATCAAGCAAATCACCATTTACGTTATCAGCTCTTCCGTGTCTCACAGTGATATAGCGAGGGCGAAAAATATTGAAGTAGTAAAAGACTATTATATCAAGCCAATTACAATGGATCAGTATTCTCAAATGCTTATGAGTATTTAACAGGGTAATTTTTTACAAGCAATTATATTTACGCAAATTGCTTTTATTTTAAATGTTGTAATTTTTGCTCAGTTCATATCCTGCAGTACAAGAGTGCGACGCAACAGGTGATGCCATAAAATACTTCTGCCTGGTTCAAAAACAATCTGGTTATATTAAAGCCCTTAATGAAAGTTAAAAACGTAAG
>JANXWM010000729.1 GCA_025351145.1 Chitinophagaceae bacterium | reverse complement strand
TATTGAGCTTTTACCGCAGCGTAGACCGAAGCGAAATAATGGCAACTAATCTTGCGGCTTTTACAAATTTGGTTGCTACTTTTATATCATGAAAATTCTAACCAAATCATTCATTAAATAAAAACTATACAATGATAACAGGAAATTATGCTGATGTAAATGGCATAAAAATGTATTACGAAATACATGGCGAAGGCAAGCCTTTAGTATTGATCCACGGTGGTGGCTCTACCATTGAAACAACATTTGGAAGAATACTGCCGGAGTTTGCAAAAAAATATAAAGTGTTTGCTGTAGAACTCCAGAACCACGGCCATAGCAGCAGCCGGAATGAAGCCGAAACATTTGAACAGGATGCCGATGATGTGGCAGCTTTACTAAAGCAACTCAACATTTCCAAAGCCTTCATTTTTGGGTTCAGTAATGGCGGCAGTACAACGCTGCAAATAGCCATTCGCCACCCGGACATTGCAGATAAAATCATTGTTGCTTCCGGGGCTTATTTACGCGATGGGTTTATACCCGGCTTCTTCGATATGATGCAAAATGCCAGCCTTGAAAATATGCCGCAACCTTTGAAAGATGCTTTTTTAAAAGTAAATCCAGACAAAGCTGCTTTAAAAAACATGCACGATAAAGACGCGGAAAGAATGCGCACTTTTAAAGACTGGGGCGATGCTGACCTTGCATCTATAAAAGCACGAGCACTGATTATTAATGGCGATAAAGATGTTGTAACGAATGAACATGCAGTAAAAATGCAAAAGCTTATACCCAATGCTCAATTGGTAATATTACCGGGTGCTCACGGCGCTTTTCTGGGAGAAGTTTGTACTGCTGTTCCCGGAAGCAGGTTACCAGAACTTACAGTTGGTTTAGTGGAAGAGTTTCTGGATAAGTGAAGTTAATTTTTCGGGAACAAGCATGGCTAACCCGCAATGCTATAACGCCAAACATGCGCTGATATTTAATTTTATACAGAGTTTTACATTTGCCTGTACTGGCTGTTAAAAGTTCAGTTATATTCTGCAGTACAAGTGTGCGACGCAAGGAACGGTGAAGAATGTTTTGCTGCCTGGTTCAAAAAATTTCTATTGCAAAATTTGGGTTTATATACCTTAACTACCTAGTTGTGCAAACAGGAGTAAAAACAGTACCGCTTTAATTTCATATCCTTAACTTTAAAGCCAGAACAGCAAATACTATATGAAATTTTCTTCCACGTTTTCTCTTGTAACCGGCTTATTCCTTTTTACCAATTTACATGCACAAAACACTTACAATAAAATTGATTCCATTGCCGGAATCTATAAACTGCTTACAGGTAACAATGAAAAAGAAAAGATCATTGTACAAACAGACAGGAAGCTGTACATAGCAGGCGAAAAGATTTGGTTTAAGGCTTTTGTGGTAAATACAATCAATAATAAAGTTAACCTGTTAAGCAAAAATTTATTTACGGACCTGGTGGATGATCGTGACAGCGTGATTTCTAAATTAATTTTAAATAACCGTCAGCTAAAAACGAGCGGTGCATTCACTTTGCCGGATTCATTAAAAAGCGGCTTTTACTGGATCAGGTGTTATACTGCTAAACTGCTGGCAGAAGATACTGAAAGCATTTTCATTCAACCCGTTTATGTATTAAATAAAAGATTGCGTGATGAAAGTGTTTATAACAGGCAGTATATAAATATGGTAAACAAGGATGCCCATCTTTCGCCGGTTATTCATTTTTTTGCCGAAAGATTAACTGGCATCCCGGCTATCATTTCAACCGGGGTTTTACAAATGACGGATGCTAACAGCAACCCCCTAAGCATATCGGGAACCCTTGTAAACAGTAAGGATTCTGTAATAATCAATTTTACAACCAATCATTTTGGATTGGCGCGGGTTACTTTTCTTGATGATCCAGATGAAAAATATACTGCCATTATTCATTTTAATGGTCACGAAATAAAATATACACTTCCACCAATTGATCATGCTGCCGCGCAACTTTCTGTTACCAATCAAACAGCGAAAAGCATAAAGGCTTTTGTTACTTTGGAAGATTCCCTTGCTTCAGATTTACCTGCAACAATTTTAGGGGTACACGGAGACAGTCTTTGTTATGCCGCCATTGGCAAGGGCACTTATGGAATAACCATTCCCCTGGATAATTTTCCCGGTGGTATTTCCTCCCTGTTATTATTCGATCAGCAACAGCATTTACTTGCTGAAAGAAAAATTTTTATTCCAAAAGACAATTACCAGCTTGAAATAAAACCAAACAAAAACAATTACCCGGCAAGGGATAGTGCAACGCTCAATATCAGCGCAACAAACACGGATGGCATTCCGCTTGAAGCATCTTTGAATGTCGCAGTTCAGGATGCATGGCTTACTCAATTGTCAGACAGTATTGAAATAAATAACCTGCCCCCGTCTAATGACTTGCAGCTAAACAACTGGCTAAACCTTTACCACAACAATTATTCAACTGCAGATATTGACCTGCTGATGATGACCAGCAAATCTTTGTACAGGCATTCATTAAAAACTGATAACCCTAATATTGAATTGCGCAATGATGATAATGATGAAAAAATATTAAGCCTTATTGGTAAAATTACAGACAGAAAAAATATGCCGGTAAAAGACCGGGAGGTTACGGTTATCTCAAAAAAAGATACCAGTTTCTTTGCTTACACTGATACAACAAAAAGTGATGGCATTTTCAAAATAATGTTGCCTCAAAATATCGACAGCCTGTCGCTTTCTTTACAGGTAAGGGATAAATACAAAGTAATAAGAACAGATGATAACATTACATTAGATACTTTTAGCTTTCCGCAGGTTACAACTCCCGTCAGCCTCAAGCGGCAATTTTTAGCTTCAAACGTTAACCTGATCGCATCACTGCGAAAATATCATATTGATACAGCCATAACCTTCCAGGGCAAAGGCTGGTTAGCACCTGTAACAGTAAAAACGACAGTAGCACCAGAACTCAATTATGATGCTTCAAGACGAATTAATTCCATTTCTCAAATCCTTACAAGCGACAAATTCAGATATACAGGTTATGGCGCAGTGACCAGTGCATTGCTGACGGTTCCCGGCATTACAATAACAAATGGCGTACTTACTATTTTTGGAGCCATATCAACAGGCGGCAACAATAGCCCGCTTCTTGTGGAAGATGGGGTGGTAACTGGCTATGCAGGTTTTGGATTTTTTGATCAACTGCAAGCCGCAGATGTTGATTTTATTGAAGTGCTGCGTGGCGGCGAAGCAGGCATTTACGGCATGCGTGGCGGCAATGGTGTTATCTCCGTCAATTACAGGAAAGGTCCCCGTGTTATGCCAAACAGCAAAAGTAATTTCCGCGTTTTTTCGCCGGTAACCTATCATGTAAACCCGCCTTTTATTATGCCCGACTATTCTAATCCTGAAATAAAAAACAATCACTTGCCAGACCCACGCACTACCATTTACTGGAATGGAAATTTAATTACAGATTCAACGGGCAAAGCAACCGTAAATTTTTACACAGCAGACAATGCAACAACTTACACAGTAACAGTTTTCGGCCTGTCTGCAAAAGGAGATATTATTTATAAGCGTATTCTTCTCAACAGAAACTAACCATTAGACTATTATATTTTTTGTGCTCACCACAGCATGTATTTTCAATTTCGAAAGCAAGAGAAAATAATGAGCCGGGCATTGGTAATTCTATTAAGCTTTACTTGCGT
>JANXWM010000613.1 GCA_025351145.1 Chitinophagaceae bacterium | reverse complement strand
AATCACGGCATCCGCAGTGAGCTGTTTCATGAGCAGGCGAAATTTGATAAGCAATTTAAATACGCTGATAAAAAGGCCATTCCTTTTGCAGTAATTATCGGCACAAAAGAAATGGAAGAAGGAACCTGCGTAGTAAAGAATTTAAAAACCAGTGAGCAAAAAACTTTGCTGCAAAAAGATTTGTATTTGTTTTCATTTTAAACAGGATTTTGTGGTTCGGTGTATTGGCTGTTGAAAGTTCAATTATGAAATAAAGTACAAGTGTGCAACGCAAGGAACGATCAAAAGAGGACTAGTCGTTCGGCTAAAAATCTATTACAAAATCTGGGTGAACCAATAAACGAAAGAAGCCGGCAATTACGCCAGCTTCTTTTTATTTAACCCAATTAGAACCCTTATTTACCCGGACCTCTTTTCTTGTTATCCTGCCTTTGCTGCGGGGCGGGCTGAGGTTGCGGTCTTTGCTGAATTTGCGGCTGAACGCGCTGAACAGGCGGTTGTTGCTGTTGCTGTATGTTTCTGCCTGAACGGTTTGGAGTCTGGTTTACAACCGGCGGCTGGTTACCATTTCTTTGCCCGTTGTTATACCTGTTGTCGTTCGGGTTTTGCCTGTTCTGATCATTCTGTGGAAAGTTCCTGTTATTCCTGTCGGGCACAACATCGCGGTTGTTTGCAGGCGGCACACCGTTTCTGTAAGGATTATTATTCCTGTTTACATCCGGTGCGTTATTTCTCCTGTTGTCATTGCCGTTTTGCTGATTCATGTCCGGTCTTTGCCTGTTATCATTGCCATTTTGCTGATATATATCCGGCCTCGGCCTGTTGTCGTCTCTGTGATTGATATCTGGAACGTTATCCCTTCTTATTGTACCGCCATTCTGTTGATTCAAATCCGGCCTTGGCCTGTTATCGTCTCTGCGGTTAATATCTGGAGTATTCCTTTTATCATTGCCGTTCTGCGGATTAATGTCAGGTCTTCCATTATCATTATGCCTGTCGCCATTTCGGTTAACGCCGTTGTTTTGAGGAGGCAAATTATTGTGGCCTATTACCGGTGGAGTAGTTCCTGTTTGCCTTTCGCGGTTATTACCCTGGTTTTCTACTTTCCTGTTTAGTACAGGTCTGTACAAAGTCATTGTGTTTCCTTCTATCCTGTTGGCGCCCGGCCTTGTGTCGCTGGCTATTCTTACTTCATTAATTCTGCGGCCTGTTGCTCTTTCAACATCTATCCTGTTTGGCCCTGTTACATACCTTGTATTGTGATAAATGTTGGTGTTGTTAATAATAGTGGTGTTGTTAATGATTGTAACATTGCGCCCCCTGTCAACACGGTAGTTATTCCAGTTAGAGTAACCCACGTATCTGCGTGGTACAAAACACCACCTGTCTGCAGGCATGTAATTACCGTAACCAAATCCTATGCTGATATTAATACCGGGCGAAAGAGGTGCCCAGCCATAATAATCACCACCGGTTCTCCAGCCAACCCAAGCTGGTCCCCATTCGTAACCGGGAACCCACATCCATCCATAGCCTGCTTCAAAAGCCCAGCGGCCATAGTGAAATGGCGCCCAGCCCCAGTTGTAATCCGATGCCCAGGTCCAGCCATAAGAACTGTAAACCCAATGACCGCCTGTGTTGTAAGGAACAAAGTCCCGCTGGTTACAAATCCATACGCGGCCATAAGAAGGGTAATCTACCCATCTGCCGTAAGGGCTTAATTCGTTTACAAAAACATCAAGGTTAACATTCGCCTGTTGACCGTTGTATTGATCATTATTATACTGATCGTTGCTGTACTGATCATTATTATTGTATTGATCATTATTGTACTGATTATTCCCATAGTCGTTGTTGGGCGGCGGCGGTGTGTAATAATCATCGTCTGGAGATTGTGCGGTAGCATGACGCCCTGCACTGCACGACATAAGCGCCGTGAACGCAATGAATGTAAAAATTGTACTCTTTAGACTTTTAGTTTTCATGGTGAAAAAATTTATTTGTTGAATGATATTATAGTAATGCAATCTTAAGACCGTAAATGAACGATTGTTCTCTTTTATATTTCCTTTGACATAAAATAAACACAAACGATTGTTAACAGGAAGTGAAGCAATCATATATATAACGGAATAAAGAACAAAGCATTGTATGGGCCAAACAATAGTCTTTCATGGAATCGCCTCTTGCGTCGCACTCTTGTACTGAAGAACCGGTTTCAACTTTTGGCTGCTGTTTGTAATTGCCGCCTGCTGCTCAAAAAAAGTTATGAACGCACAAGTGTGCAACGCAAGAAAAGTTTTATAGTAATTCTTAAGTTTGGTCCATAAAAAACCGGCTCAGATTTCAGCCGGTTTTTACTGAATGAATATCTATCGTTGTATTAAAAATTTGCTGCTTTTATTTGTATTATTCTGGAGTATAATGTTTCTGCAACACTTTTTATTTCAATGCAGAATTAAAGCAAAGCTGAATGAAAAACCTGCAATGGTACCGGCAATACATCGTTTTATTATTATTATTCAATTACCACTATTTTCTTTCTTATTGTTTGAGTTGTATGTTTTAATTCAAGCATATAAATACCTGGAATAAGAGAGCTGTTTAACTTTATTACCCCCGTGCTTAACATACCCTTAGCAACCTGATTGCCAGACATATTAATTATTGCATAAGATGCGCCGTTCGCAAAACCTTTTATTGTTATAGCATCACCAGCCTTTAAAGGATTGGGGTATATTGTTACATTTCCATTTGCTGTTGCATATTCTGTATCCACAGCATCCACAATAGCTGCACAAACCGCTGTTGTAATGGGTTGCCCAGCAGAAAATGCAGAAACTTGCGAACCAACGCTGTCGCATATTGTCCTTATTTTCCATTCGTAATTTGTGCCGCAGATAAGGCCATAGGCAACAAGGAAATTTTTATTACCCGGTACAAATGTTTTTTTCCAGGTAGTTGTGTTTAATTTTCTTCCCCATACTTCATATTGAACTGCGCCGTTTGCCAGAGTCCAGTTGAACCGTGCTTTATTTGTGCTGATATTGCTGGTAAATAAACCTGTGGGTATATTACAACCTGTCTGTACAAATTTTGCGGTGTTGCCGCCAACTACATACACATTATTATCTGCTCCCAGACTAAAACCGTAAGCAAAGCCGCCAACAGCTGTTTGAGTCCATGCAGATGAGCCGTCATTGTTTACTTTGCAGATGGCCATTTCATTTAATGTTCCTGCAGCCAGGTAAGCGTTATTGGAGGCATCCAGTTTCATTTGCGCATGGAGCAGCAATGCCAATGATCCATCTGCATCAAGGTTTTGCCAAACCACATTACCGCTGCCATCATATTTCATGAAAGCTGCACCGCCAGTTCCTTCATTAGGAAAACCACTAATCACTGGGTTATTATCACTTCCGACTTCTACCCGGTAGCCCACCATGGTGTGAAATTTTTCCCAGATCAATGTGCCGGACGGAGAAAGTTTTTTAATCTCCCCTCGGCCATTGAAAACGTATTCCTGATGAGTGAAATAGGTATTTCCAAAACTGTCGCCAGCCGCATCGCCAACGTACAGGCTAAATACACCGGGATAGTTCCAGATATTATTTCCGTTCAGGTCGATCTTTGCATAACCATTTACACTGCCAATGATACCCCTGGCGGCAATTACAATTTTTTTATCTGGCATAAACTTAAAATTGACAGGTGCGCCTATTCCGGCATTGTCATAATACGTCCATAATGTACTTCCATTTGGAGCAAACTTTTTTACCTTGGTTACGTACCCCGATGAGCTGCTGCCCATGCCTAAAACATAGATATTATTAGCTGCATCTACCAGGCATTTTTTTGTATAAGAACCATCAAAAGAAGATTCGTACACTTTGCGCCAAAGTAAATTACCATCAGCATCATATTTCATTAATATGCTGGCCGCATCTACAGGGTTTGAAAAACCTGATCTTATTGTTCCTGATACAAGGATGTTGCCTATGTTATCTGTTTCAACCCATGTGGC
>JANXWM010000710.1 GCA_025351145.1 Chitinophagaceae bacterium | reverse complement strand
CTTTTGCAACTGTATCAGCAACAGGTACAGGTAAATATTCTTTTAATGACAATACTTCAAAAGAAACAGGGCGCAGAATTTATTACCGCCTTAAAAAGATAGGTGCCAATGGTTCTTTCTCTTATACCGAAATATTCAGTGTGCATGTTCCCCTCAACCAAATATTTACTGTTTCTCCCAACCCTGCCGCCAATTACATCAATGTGCAGCTAAAGGAAACCAATGTATATAATGGACAAATTTTCATCTTTGATCTTGCCGGAAGAACTGTTATCAGCCAGCCTTATAAAACAGGCGGCGGTGCTGTAACCATCCCCATAAACCAGTTGTACAATGGAGCATATTTTGTAAAACTGTTTGTAAACGACGAACAGTTTATTCAAAAAATTATCATCAGCAGGTAAGTTTTATTAAGCCGGAAATACAAATTATTTTATGTACCAGGCATAGGGAATGCTATGAAGCATCCTTGCGTCGCACTCTTGTACATTCAGGGCTTTAATGATCTTTGGCTTCATTGCGTTGCGGGCTGTTGAATGCTCAAATTTATGCTGCAGTACAAGTGTGCGACGCAACAAAAGCTGCAGAGTATTGCTTTAGTTGGGCTAAACAATTTATTAATTCTGTTAGGGGAATTTTTTAAATGCAGTGTAGCGCAGTATTATTTCGAGCAATAAAAAAATAATGCCTGCAAATACCCACGGAAGAAACTCATTGGTATAACGGTTATAAGATGTGACTTTTATTTTTGATTTTTCGAGCTGGTTAATACTGTCGTAAATCTTCTGCAGCGCATCATTGTCTGTTGCATGAAAGTATTGCCCGCCGGTACTTTGCGCCAAATCTTTTAATAAACCTTCGTTGAACTCCAGTTTACGTTTTTGCTTTACGGGGCCAAGCGGCGATTGCACCACTTCATCAATTTCCTTCTCGCTGCCCACGCCAATGGTGTAAACTTTTATATTGTATTGCTTTGCCATTTCTTTGGCAACATCCGGCGGCACACTACCGCCAACATCTACTCCATCGGTTAATAAGATCACTACTTTGCTGTTCGATTTACTGCTCCGCAGCCTGTCGATACTGGTGGCAAGGCCTGAGCCTATGGCTGTGCCTTCTTCCTGCAGGTAACCGCTTTCTACATTTTGTATTTGCGTAAGCACTGCATTATGATCGGTAGTAACCGGGCACAGCGTAAAGCTTACGCCACTGAAAATTACGAGGCCAATTCTGTCACCAGGCCGTTGCATTACAAACTTTGCAGCAACCGCTTTTGCAGCTTCGAGCCGGTTGGGTTGAAAGTCTGGTTCAGTCATGCTCCCGCTGATATCGAAACAAAGCACTATATCGATGCCTTCACCTTCGGTTTGATCTTCTGTAAATTTTAAACGGGGCATTGCCATAGCAACGATGAGGAAAAGCAGAGCAAAGCAACGGCATAAGAAAGGCAAGTGAAGCAGCGATGTTTTAATGCTTTTTGTACCTTCTATAAAATGCGTGGTTGTTACAAGCATGGATGCCCTTGACCTGCGGTAACGGCGGGTATATTCATAGGTTAATATGGGCAGCAGGAAAAGCAGGCCCAACACCCATGGATAAGCAAATTCAATATGTTGAAACCATTGGTTAAGCATGTTGTTTTATTTGCTTTACTAAACCGTCTACATGTGTTAGTGATGCAATAGCTGTATCAATTGCCTGTTTATTTTGTTCCTCGCCGGGCAGATACTTTGCAAACTTTACCGCATCGGATAAACGAAGCAGTTGATAAAAAGCAGTGCGCATTTTTTCATCCTGTAAATAAACACCCAATAGTATCATTAATTCATCACTTGTTGCCTGGGAAGATCGAACCTGTAATTGGTCTTCAAAATAATCTCTGCAAATTGTTGTAAGCTTTGTGTAAAATAATTTTATATTGACTTTGCCTGAAAGATTTTGTTGCTGTAGTTCTTTTATTTGCTGAATTGCATGCTCTAAAGCTGTGCCTTTATAAACCGGTTTTGCAGCCGCTGGTTTTTTATTTTTAAACCGTTTTATAATAAGCCAGCTTATAATTGCAAGTATAATAACCACAGCAGTAATGATTGCATAAAGCATATAATTGGTCTGCACCGGCACATCAAGAATATCTTTTACATCGTGATAGTTTTTGAGCACAGAAACATTTACAGGTATTACTTCAAGTGCAACTGAATCGGTTTGTAAGCTGCTTTGTTTTCCGGTTACCCTGTCTGTGAATGTAATTTTTAGAGGTGCTAATTTCCACCGGCCTGAATCAAAAGAGGTTAGCGTAATTTTTTGCAGATAAGTAGTTTGGCCATTTATATTCACCGTATCAACAGGTTCGCGTTTGATGATTTGTATATGGTTGCTACTGTCGAAAACGGTAAACCAGCTGTCGAGTAATGTTTTTGTTGTATTGATATCTTCTGCTTTTAACTGCAATACAACCTGCTCTCCAATTAATATTTTATTACGATCTGTAACCGCAGAAACAGTTTGGGCATTCAGCAATTGATGAGCCATAAAAAAAACAATGACCGGCAAAATCAACTTGTGATTGAAAGCCCCGGGTATTGTTTTTTTTGACTGTTTATATTTCACGGTTTAATTTAATTTTTTCTGATGCTGTTTTTTGGCATACGGTGGGCGGCTGTTGAAAGCTGCTGTATGATACTACAGTACAAGTGTGCGACGCAAGGATGTTTAACCGGCGAAGATTATGTAAAAAAATTGCAGGAATTTTTTAAACGCAGGGCTTAGCTTTTAATAAGAAATAATTATGAACCCAGCTTACATTACTCCGGTTAAACATCCTTGCGTCGCACACTTGTACTGTAGTATCATACAGCAGCTTTCAACAGCCGCCCACCGTATGCCAAAAAACAGCATCAGAAAAAA
>JANXWM010000507.1 GCA_025351145.1 Chitinophagaceae bacterium | reverse complement strand
TTCATATTTGGAGTAAGAAGGAAATAGAAAATTATTTGATAGTGCCAACTGCAATTTTACGAATCCTAAAAAGTGAAAGCAAAAAAACGTCGCACTTAACCGTCAGTGACATTGAAGATATTATTTTAGAGAAAGCTATAGAAATGCGAGATGAGTTAATTGACAAACTCGCCGACGGAATACAAAAAAATGAAAGAAAACATTCAGTTTCGAGTGCAAGAAAAATAGCAAAGTCAAAAATTGACAAATTAGAAAATAGAGTTTGTGGCAAAGACCTGATTTCATTCTTAAGTAAATGGTCACAGGAAAATTACAAAGTATCGTTGAGTCCTATCAAATTATCCTCTTGTTTACAAGTAAACGAAATTGACAAAGAATTACAAGCCGTTATAAGGGCGATAGAAACCTGTCAGACATTTTAAGCCAAAGAAAAGCTTTATGTGTGGCAGGGACTCTGCGGTTCGCTGCCCTATTGTTCAATTATTATCCCAATATTCGCTTCGGTAAAAGTTCAATAAAAAATTCGAACGTATAAGAGTGCGACGCAACAGCCGATGCCATAAAAACTCTTGCTGGGTTCATAATCTTTCTGTACTAAACACCGTAAATATTCCTGTTTAAAAAATCATTTCGAAGCTTGCCTTCAGGATCATATTCCGCAACCATTTTTTTAAACTCAGGTAGTTTTTTATAATGCGCTGCAAGTGTTTTTTGTGGCATGGTAAACAGTTTACCCCAATGTGGTTTTGCATGGTAAGGAGCAAGCGCAGCTTCAATTTGCGGCAACAATTTATTTACTGCTTCTATTTCCTGCTTTAATGTAAAGTGAATGGTAACGCAGGGTTGTTTGTAGCAGGGGCTCATCCAGAAATCATCTGCTGCGATAGTGCGTATCTCGGAGATCATCAGGTGCGGCCCAATCTCGGCACCCATTTTCTGTATGGCAAAAAATGCATCAACGGCATGCTGGTGCGGCACAAAATATTCAGCCTGCAACTCTACGCCGCTGCTGGGTGTAAAACCCATTTTAAAATGCGGTAAACGTTCGTACCACGGGCCCGGCACACCCATTTGCTCAGTACAGTTTTCCGCAGAGAGCGCTGCTATCGGGTGCATGTTTTTGGTGGCAGCTGTTGCACCGTAAAACTCTGGCTCGTTTGCATAATTTTTACCTTCACCATCTTTGGTCTTTATCCATACTTCGTTGATGGTCTCTGTTTGCCAGTCTGTAAAAAGGCTTACGCTGTAACCCGCAGAAACAATAGCATCAAAGTTTTGTTTTAGTTGTGCAATCGGCAGTTTTTCATACACATACTGCCGCACCTGGAATGCTGGCTGAAGGTTCAAAGTTACTTTTGTAATTACGCCGAGGGCACCAAGGCCAACAACAGCAGCATAAAATTTTTCGCCATCTTTTTCTTTTGAAAGATGAACGATGTTTCCATCGGCAGTTACAATTTCCAATGCTGCAACGGCAGTAGCAAGGTTGCCCTTTTTAACACCCGAGCCATGCGTTGCAGTAGTGCATGCACCAGCCACAGAAATATGCGGCAGCGATGCAAGGTTATGCAGTGCAAAACCATGATCGTTAAGGTACGGGCAAAGCTGGCCGTAGTTCATACCACCTTCAATAGTTACGGTTTTTGCATTGGCATCAAGCGATACAACCTTGTTCATCTCTTTTAAAGAAATAAGATTGTCTTTACTGTTGGCAATGGTATTAAAACAATGTCTTGTGCCAAGCGCCTTTAGTTTGCTGAGTTTTTTTACCAGTTCCTGCACTTCTGCTACAGTGGTTGGATAAAATACATTATCTGTGCTGTACTCAAGGTTGCCTGCCCAGTTTTTTAATCTTGCTTTTTGTGCCCATGCTGCAAGCGGGGCTAATAAAGGCGTTGCCATTATTGTTGATAATAATTTGATGAAGGTTCTTTTATTCATATGCAGAATCTTTGTTCTAAACTACAGATTAAATAAATAAGGTGCACAAATAAAAAACCCCGCATTTGCTGGGGCTTTTATTTGGAAGTTGTTTGAGTTATTTATTTTGAATACCAGCATAGGTTTTCATGGCATCGTCCCTTGCGTCGCAATCACTTCATCAGTATATCCATTGGCATTTGCAGGCTTATATTTAAAAGTTCTTAATTAACTCAAACAGCTCTTTAATCATTTCGGGTTGCTATTAATTCTTTGGAAAATTGGGATCAGCTTTTACTTCTTCGATCTGTTGTGTGTGGCGGTTACTGTGTGCGGCGATGAATAAGATCATCTGGTAGCTGTCGAAAGATCCGGGTGGAAGTGTAACAACATGGTTACGCAAATCAGCATCAGTAGTTTTTACATACTCAATCAGTTTTGCCCGGTCTGTTTTAAAAGATTCTAATGCCTCTGCCAGTGATTTGTATGGCGTGTTTTGTGGTTCCATTGATGGCGCTGTTTTTACTTTGTGCTCGCGGCTTTCTATCATTTTGATCACTTCTTCATCCGTCGCCTTTATATCGGCCCTTTTTTCGGGGTTTGCAGCCTGCTGAATAGCTCCGTTTGTCATTTGCCATAAACCCTGCTCGGTAGTGGCGATATGCTTTACACAGTCTTCTACGCTCCATTTATCGGGTGCAGGTTTAAAATTTAACTGGGCTTCACTTAAACCTGCAACAGCTTTTATAACCCCTTTTTCGGTATCCTTTAAAAGGTCAATGGCCGAGTTTCTTTCTTTTTTTGAAATCGTATTGTCTTTTGTAGTGAACCCAAAAAGTAAAAATGCCGAAATAAGAATGGATAACTTTTTCATAAAAAATTTTGTTTTAATGTTGAATAAAATAATGACGTTTGAAAATATGCATTGGGGACAATCTGTACAGGAAAGTTACAAATAAAAATATTTAATGCAGGAGCTTTTTATATACCATCCACGATCACACTATTCAGACATTAACCCCCGGCTGCAAGGTAGCCTGTTTTCTTTTTAACATACAGCATCATAAATGATTAAATAATTATATTGTACCCTCAAACCATAATATAACATCTAACTAAACTAAAATTTATGCGAGCCAAAAAAATGACCATTGCTTTTACCCTGCTTTTTCTTACCGCAACTATGTATGGGCAAACCACAGACACTATTCTGTCGGAAACCAAAGTAAATAATGCCTGGCAAAATACCTCATTGGCCATATTAAATTACGACGGGGGTTGCAACAACACCTTAGCCATTTATCAGAACTGGAATGCATTTGCTCTGGCGTGGGTGAACTCCTCCAAAAATGTGATAAAATATAATGTTGCAGGTAAGATCACGGAAAGGTTGTTTCAATACTGGGATGTTGCCACAAATACATGGCTCAACAGTTTGCGTATTGGGTATAGTTATGCAACCGCCGGGGCTCAGTACACCGAAGTTATTCAGTACTGGGACAATATTTCAAATACATGGCTCAACAGCAATAAAGATGTTTTGAATTTTGACAGTTTGGGCAATTTTGTATACGGCGTTTTTTCAGGCTACAGTAACAACTCCTGGGTTAAACAATCAAGAAATATTGACAGGTACAATGCAGATAATCTTTTAACCCGTACCAGGCTCGATACATGGCAGAGCAACGCATGGGAGAATTTTAATAAAACAGATTACCAATACAACAAAGACGGTTTACTGGAGAAAAATTTAGGCTATTACTGGGATACCAATCTGCAGGCTTGGATAATTTCAAACCGGCAACTTTTTAAATATTTACAGGGTAGTTCTTCCACAATCAGTTATCTTAATCAGAGTTATCTTAATCAGAATTATTTTAATGGTACATGGGTAAATTCTTTACGGCAGCAAACTTCGTATTATAACGGTGGCACTTACAAATCATCTGTGTTGCAGTCATGGGATAATTTGAAGTGGGTTTATATTTACAGGAATAAGGAAGATTATTATAGCGATGGTTCTGCCCACCACACCTATTTTGAAACATGGAACAGCACAACCAATACATGGAACGATCTATCCAGAAGCACTTACACACACAACGGCTGCATACTGCAGTTAAGTATTACATCATCGGCTGCTGATGATTCTAAGGCGAAAGGAGTTTCTGATACACGGAATTTTAATACCAGCAACAATAAGAACAGCAATACCGGTAATGATCATTCATGGGAAATTCCTTTTGCGAATAACGTAAAAGCGAATGGTAATATACTTTCGTTTGACCAGCGCTTTGGCAATAAAG
>JANXWM010000698.1 GCA_025351145.1 Chitinophagaceae bacterium | reverse complement strand
CCAAAGGCAACTTTGAAATGCAAAACCTAAAAGCCGGCAGTTATTACCTTTTTATCACCCACCCTTCGTACGCAGATTATGCAGATAAGCTGGAGCTTAGCGATACATCTGACCTTAACCTGGGCACCGTAATTATTACATTAAAAGCAAACCTTTTAATGGATGTTATTGTAAAATCGAAAGTGAGTGCAATAAAAATTAACGGCGATACAACCGAGTTTAAAGCAGACAGTTTTAAAGTGCGTGACGGTGCAAGTGTAGAAGAAATGTTGAAAAAATTACCGGGCATACAGGTAGATAAAGACGGCAAGATTACCGCCATGGGCGAAAAGGTAGATAAGGTACTGGTAGATGGTGAAGAATTTTTTGGCGACGATCCAACCATTGCCACCAAAAACCTGCAGGCGAGTGATATTGATAAAGTACAGGTATTCGACAAAAAAAGCGACCAGGCAACTTTTACGGGAATAGATGATGGTGTGCGTGACAAAACTATTAACCTTAAAATGAAAGACGATAAAAAGAAAGGTTATTTTGGTAAACTCGACTTAGGCAGCGGCTTAAACGACCGCTGGAGCAACAGTGCCATGATCAACAGCTTTAGGGCAAAAAGAAAACTATCCGCCTATGGCATTATGAGCAGCACTGGTAAAACCGGGCTTGACTGGGATGAAAGCGGAAAATTTGGTTCGAGCGATGGTGGCCCTGAGTATGATGAGGACAATGGATATTTTTCCTTCACCAATGATGGGGATGACTTAACCAATAATTCTTATTACGGAGAAGGTTTGCCCAAAAGCTGGAGTGCAGGTTTAAACTATTCAAATAAGTTTAAAGATGATAAACAGAATTTAAACGGCAGTTACCGCTACAACAAATTAAACACAGAAGGGGCAGGCAATAATTTATCGCAGTTAATAACAGGCGAAAATATTTTTACTACAAAAGAATATGGTAATACATTCAGCAGCCGCCAGCGCCATTCATTAAACGGCACTTACGAGTGGAATATTGACAGCAGCACTTCGCTAAAAATAAAAACTACTGGATATACAGGCAGAACAAATAATTTAAGCATCAATAACTCGCAGGCCACCAACAGCCTGGGTGTTATTACTAATAACTCTATAAGGAATTATACAAGCGATGGAGATAATTCTAATTTAGTAGCATCGATTTTATTGAGGCATAAATTTAAAAAAGTTGGCAGAAGCATTTCATTTAATACCGAGCAAAAGAATAACCAAACAAATACAGAAGGTTATTTATATGCAACCATAGACACATTAAACTTAGATGGAAACTTGCTGCGTTCTATTACCGATCAGAAAAAAAATGATGGCAGCACAACATCATCCATCAGTTCAAAATTGATCTACACCGAACCTCTTGCTAAAAATGTTTTTGCGGAGATCAATTACAACTTCAGAAAAACAACCAGCGATGCTGAAAGGTTAACGTATAACAAAGATGGTACTGGTAAATATCTCAACCTGAGCGATACCTTCAGTAACCATTATAAGTTTGATGTAACCACAAATTCCGGCGGCCTTTTCTTTAAATACAATGGCAAAAAAACAACCATGTCTGCCGGTACCGATATTGCATTTGCCAATTTTTCGCAAACCGATTTATTTACCGACAGTATCTCTGCCAGAAAATTCACCAACTTTTTTCCGCGTGCAAATTTTACTTATAAATTTAACCAGAGCAGCAGGTTTAATATAGGCTACAGTGGCCGCACAGAGCAGCCCACCATCCAGCAGATTCAGCCTGTCGCCGATAACAGCAACCCACTTAATATTACTATCGGCAACCCGTTATTAAAACAGCAATTCAACCATAACTTCAATATCAATTTCAATACGTTTAAAGTACTTAGCCAGCGTGGGTTTTTTATCTATGGCAATTTTGCATTGCAGCAGAATGCTATCGTTACCAACACAACCATCAGCAATACAAACGGCCAGGTAGTTAACCAGTATATTAATGCAAACGGTAATTACAATTATTATTTTGGCGGCAACTCTTTTATTAAATTAAAAAAGCTCAACGCCAATTTTAATATGGGGCTTAATGCAAACGGGTCTAAGTTCAACTCCTTTGTAAATGGCCTTAAAAACACTACGGTTAACAATGCCCCCGGCTTCGATATCGGCCTTGGCAAAGACAAAGAAAATAAATATAATTTTTATTTAAGAGCAGGCTATAATTACAACTTCTCTACCACCATTGTTACAGATAAAGTAAAAACAAACTACTGGACAATGAACTACAATTTTAATTACACGCTGCAGATGCCGCACAAGTTCGAATTCAATACAGAGCTTGATGCTAACCTGCGCCAGAAGACTGCTTTGTTTACTGCAAACAATAATGTGTTTGTATGGAATGCCTATCTCGGCCACAAGATTCTTAAAAAAGATAAAGGCATTATTAAGTTTGTTGCGCACGATATACTCAACCAGAATATTGGTTACAGCAGGTATGTAAGTGCCAATCAAATTTCAGAAAGAAATTATCAAACCATTACCAGATATTTCATGCTCAGTTTTGTATGGAATTTTACCAAAGCACCACCTGTACCTGTAGCAGAGCAAAAATAATTTACCATGAAAAAAATAATCATCCTTGCCGCAGTTTCATTGTTTATTTTCAACAGTCCTGTTCATGCGCAGGCACTCTTTATAGCTAAAGGAAAAATTGAATTCGAAAAGAAAGTAAACGTATGGAAAGACATTGATAGCTGGAGCGATGATGAAGACGGCGACAACTGGCTTCAACAGATAAAAAAGACCGTTCCGCAGTTTGAGCTTTCCTATTTCAATCTTTTTTTCGACGACAGTAAAACACTTTATCAGCCTGGCAGGGAACTACCTGTTGATCCCAAAATTCCCGATTGGTTCCGCGGCCCTGCAACAGATAATATTGTTTTTACCAATCTGCAGGCACAGCAATCTGTAAGCAAAAAAACGGTTTTCGAAAACAGCTTTCTTATACAGGACAGTTCCCGAAAAATAGAATGGCGCATTACCAGCGACCAGCGCACCATTGCAGGCTTCGATTGCCGCAAAGCGGTTGGCCGCATTATGGACAGCGTTTATGTAATCGCTTTTTACACAGACCAGATTACTACAAACGGCGGCCCCGAAAGCTTCAATGGCCTGCCTGGCATGATTCTCGGCGTAGCCATACCCCGCATCAACACCACATGGTTTGCCACAAAACTCGAACTGGTAGAAGTAAAACCACAGGACCTTGCCGCACCCGCTAAAGGCAAAAAAGTAGACCAGGCCGGCCTGCTTAAACAACTGCAGGGCCCCATGAAAGACTGGGGCAAATCGGGCCAGCGCAACATCTGGAAAATAATGATTTAGTTTTTTGGGTACCCGGCTTTAGAATATGAATTAAGCATTCTTGCGTCGCACTCTTGTACGGTTTAATTATGAATTTAACTTTTACCGAAGCGAATAATACCGAAGACAACAGGCTGACCGAGAAGGGCACAAACTTGAAATCAGCGCTTAAGAAAATCTTCCCGCTCCAAACTGATGTTATTAGAATTCAATTTGGTGTCGTCATGTAATCTTTGTGGGTTGCGATGAGGCATTACGTTTACATTGTTTCAATTATCCCTCGCAATGTGCCTGCTCTACCCATATGCTATTGAGGACACATTGCGGCGAAGGAAGCCTGGTCACTTAGCAGCAAATTCCGGGTGCGCATACGACTCCAGGAAACCACACGTTAAACAGCGGAAGGTACCCACTGGAACGCGCTTTCCCG
>JANXWM010000475.1 GCA_025351145.1 Chitinophagaceae bacterium | reverse complement strand
GATGATGAGGAAAGCGCTGCCAATGTTGTACGGATGCTGGCTGGGCAATATGTACCTGCAATTACAGAACTGCATTGTGTTATTGGCGCTGCAGATGGTTTGCACGCAATAGAAACACTAAAGCCCGATCTTGTTTTTCTTGATATTGAAATGCCGGTGATAAGCGGGTTTGATTTGCTGGAAAAATTTCCATCGCACCCCTTTGAAGTTATTTTTATTACGGCGTACGATCATTATGCCATAAAAGCGATCCGCTACAGTGCACTCGATTATTTATTAAAACCTGTTGACGCAGCAGAGCTTCAAACTGCGGTGGCACGTTTTATTGAAAAAAGAAAAACAGCCGAAGACAATAAGGCCCGCTATGATAACCTGCTGCACAATTTAAAAAAAGAAGAAACGGATTATACACTTGCGGTGGCAACAACAGAAGGCACTTATTTTTACCGCACACAGGAAATTATCCGCTGCGAAGCAACAGGCAATTACACAAAAATATTTTTGCAGGGTAAAAAACCAATCATTACTTCACGCACATTAAAAGAATATGATGAACTGCTTGCTGAGCAGGGCTTTTACAGAATACACCGTGCACATCTTGTAAATAAAAAGTACATCAGTTCATTTACCAACGACCATAACCTGCAGCTTACAGATGGCAGCGAGGTTGAAGTATCGCGCCGCAAATGGGACGAGGTAAAAAAGATATTACTGCAATAATACCGGCACAAAAAAACCAGCAGTTTTATTTGCTGGTTTTTTTATTGGTAAATCTTTTCTGTAAAATCATTCATTCATTTTTTGCCTGTAATCATCTTCTCTTTCTTTTTCCATTTTTACCATGCCCATGATCTGCTTCATGGTTTTTTGCATGCCATCGGGGCTGCCATCTAAAAACAGCATATTGCCTTTTCCAAACTCGGCAAAATTTTTAATGGCTTCTGTCCACATACTGAACAAAATTACATTGGTATCAAGGTTGGCCTGTTTCATTTGCTCAGCAGCCTGGCTCATACCTTTGGCCACTTCTTCCCGGAAAAGCGCCACACCCTGACCACGTAATCTTGCCGCTTCTCTTTCTGCTTCTGCTGCAATCTTTATGGCATTACCTTCAGCTTCTGCACCTTTTGTTTTGGTGATCAGCAGGGCCTGTCCTTCGTTCTCTGCTGCAGCTTTAAGGTTATTACTGGCAACAACACGGCTCATGCTGTCCATGATCTGTTTATCGAAAGTAATATCATTGATCTGCAGATCCTGCAAATGGTAACCCCATTCCTGTAATGAATGGTCAATCTGTTCTTTTACATATTCAACAATCTCCCTGCGCTGCAATAATATTTCTGCTTGCTTTTTTGTTGCAACAAATGCGCGGATAGAGCCTTCCACCGTGCGGATAAGGGCCTGCATAAGGTCTTTATCGGTAATAAATTTGAAAGCCACATTCTTAATACTTTCTTCATCCTGATTAATTACCGAATACAGCAGCATACTTTTAAAATAAACATTTGCCTGGTCAACAGTAACAGCCTGGAATTCCAATTCTACCGAGCGGTTTTGAATACTCACCCTTTTATAGATTTGCTCTATCAATGGAATTTTAAAACCAAGTCCGGGGCGCAGTAAGCGCTGGTATTTACCAAACATGGTAATCACCGCAATAGTTCCCTGGTTAACAGTAACCAGTCCGCTAAAAACGATGAAGGCAATGACCAGGAGCCACCAGTTAGAAAAGATAAAGTCTATAATATTCATTGTTCTAAATTTAAGGGCAAGATAACAAGAATAAACATTCATTGCGTTTAAGATATTAAGATTATCGGGCTGTGCTTTTTCAATGAACTTTTATGCCTTAGATTTGCTGACTTAAAATAAAAACCAATGGATCAAACAACAGATTTAAAAGATATTGCTTCGCAGATAAGGCGTGATATTGTGCGCATGGTACATGGCGTTCAAAGTGGCCACCCGGGCGGCTCACTGGGTTGTGCTGATTTTTTTACAGCCCTTTATTTCAAAGTAATGAAACATGATCCTGCCTTTAACATGAACGCAACCAACGAAGATGTTTTCTTTTTATCCAATGGTCACATCTCCCCTGTATTTTATTCAAGCCTTGCGCGTTCAGGATATTTTGATGTAAAAGAACTGGCTACTTTCCGTAAACTAAATTCACGCCTACAGGGGCACCCTGCTACACATGAACACCTGCCGGGTATAAGGGTTGCAAGTGGTTCATTGGGCCAAGGAATGAGCGTGGCGATTGGTGCTGCGCTTGCCAAAAAACTAAATGGTGATACCCATATTGTATATTCTTTACATGGCGACGGTGAGCTGGATGAAGGCCAGAACTGGGAAGCCATCATGAGTGCACCGCATTTAAAAATAGACAACCTTATTTCTACCGTTGATTGGAATGGACAGCAGATTGACGGCCCCACAAGCCGCGTAATGAACCTCGGCAACCTGCATGCAAAATTTGAAGCTTTTGGCTGGACAGTTCTTGAAATGAACGGCAACGACATGGACGATATTATTGCCACCATGGCAAAGGCAAAATCGCTTACAGGGCATGGAATGCCGATCTGCATTTTAATGAAAACTGAAATGGGCAAAGGGGTAGATTTTATGGAAGGCAGCCACGAATGGCATGGCATTGCACCCAACAACGACCAGCTTGCAAAGGCTTTGGCGCAATTACCGGAAACACTGGGTGATTATTAATTTCAATAAATTTTTATTTAGCCTGGTTCGTAGAAAATTTATGAACCGGGCTTTTTTATTTCTATGAAGCATTCTTGCGTCGCACTCTTGTACATTCTGAACATTATTCAGCTACAGGCTGCACGCCGTAAGCTGCAAGTAAAAATACAATACCGTATAGCGTGCAGCCAAAAGCTCATAGTTATTCTTCGGTACAAGAGTGC